>JADFHR010000279.1 GCA_022567015.1 Pseudomonadota bacterium | reverse complement strand
GGCCACCATCGTGCGCCCCAGCGTGGTGTTCGGCCCCGAGGACAAGTTCTTCAACCTGTTCGCCGGGCTGGCGCGGCTGTCCCCGGCGCTGCCCGTATTCGGCTGTCCGTTTCCGCCGAAGGTGACCTTGTTCTCCGGCGGCGCCGCGCTCCGGGTGGACCTGTTCGGCGACGGGGGCACGAAGTTCCAGCCGGTCTACGTCGGCGACGTGGCCGAGGGAATCATGAAAATCCTCGCCGATCCCCAAACCCGCGGGCAGGTTTTCGAACTGGGCGGGCCGACGGTTTACAGCTTCAAGAAACTCATGGAGCTGATGCTGGCCGAGATCGGACGCAAGCGTATTTTGGTGCCGGTGCCCTTCGCCATTGCGCGCATGGAAGCCTGGTTCCTGGAGAAATTGCCCCAGCCGCTGCTCACCCGGGACCAGGTGCGCCTCCTCGAGCGGGACAACGTGGTGAGCGGCAAGGCGCGCACATTCCAGGACCTGGGGATCGAGCCCGCCGCGGCGGAGACGATCCTGCCCGCCTATCTGCGCCGCTTTCGCCGCCCCGGCAGGCGGAACCTGCGCCCGGCGTAGAATTTAGTTCCATAAATCCGCGCCCGGCCCGTCGGCGGCACCGGGTGGGGCCGCACCGGCGAAGGGGAACCGGGGGACAGGCAGGCTTCCTCGGCCCCTTATTTTGGGCCGTTGGCCTTTGAACCGACGGCGCGCGGGACCGCCACCCATCCAGGCGTATGGGTCCTCTATACCCCTGCATAATTCCGGCGGGGTTCGCTCTGCGCTATCATCGGCGATGCTTTGTCGGCGTTGTTCCCTCCCCTCGCGCATGGGGCGGTGAAGAGACAATGCCCGTCGGATCCGGTGCCATGGGCGCTTCCCGCGACCGAAGATCCTGGTTTTTATTTGCCCGCGGCGGACGCGGCGGGGCCGCCGGCCCGATTGCCGCCTCCCTGTCCGTGGTGACCCTCGCGATCGGGCTGCTGGCGGTGGCGCCGGCCGCCGTCGACGGGGGCAAGGCCAACGACATTCCGGTGCGCCCCGGAGGGCTCGGAGTCCTCTCCCACGGGAACGGTGAGGGGGTTCCCGCACGGCCCGCCGGTGGGGACGGAGGGTACGGCGCCGAATGGGACCTGTCCTCCCTGGCCGGCCGCACCGTGGCCGCCGATCTGGTCCTGGCGATGACCCCGCACACGGTCACCGTCCGCCGTTCGACCGGCGGCGAGGTGGCGCTCGGCCGGGTCTCGATCCCGTTGTCCCAACTGCGTTTCCGATACTACGTCCTGTCCGCGTGGCGGTTCAGCCCGTACACCGGGGCCGCCATCGGCGCCCCCGTCTTCGACCAGGGGAACACCCTGGACCCCGTCCATGATGAACCCGTTTCAGGCGACGCCCTTGGCGCCGGCATGGACGTGAAGATCAGCGAATCGTGGGATGTCCCCATCGACGCCCGGAAGGTGTTCCCCGACGGGGGAACCACCGGACCGGGCAGGGGCGTCGGCGGACGTGAGGAGAATTCGGCCCCCTGGGTGCTCGGCGTCGGTTTCGGCTTCCTGTTTTAAACCGGACGGCGCATTGCGGAGAGGCGGGACGTATCCCGCCTCTCCGCCGGGCGGCCGGTGCCGGGCCGGGCCGGCGTTTCCCTCAGCCCCGGTCCACGGCGCGCGCCGCGGCGGTGATGGTTTCGCCGAACTCGCGCAGGAAGACCGACCCCCGCACCGTGCGCTGGACGAGGACGCTGCGCCGGTCCGCTTCGTCGGTCCTGCGGCGCACCAGGTCGAGCGTGCCCAGGCGGTCCAGGGCCCGGGTGATGGCGGGCTTGGAGACCTTCAGGGCCTGCGCCAATCCCCTGACGGTGTGCGGCGGCGGCGTCAGATAAACGGTCAGCAGCACGGCTATCTGGCGCCCGGACAGGTCCGGTGCGTCGCCGGCGACCGTGGTGACGACGGCGCGCCGCCACAGGTCCAGGGCCTGCATCTCCTGCAAATCAATGGCCATGTCGCGCCTGTTTCATTCCACCATCGAATCTTTTATCCGACTTCCTCCCCGCCGCGCAACCGGTAATACGCCGGGGACGGCCCCGACGCGGTCGGCGATCCGTGCAAACGGCCGCCAATCCTTGGCGCTCCCGAGGCCACTAGTGCACAGATGCAGACAGGTGATTCACCCAACTGCCCCGCAGAGCAGTGCGACGCCTGGCTCCAGCCTGAACCATCCGTCTGAGTCGGTGCACTAGAGGCCGCGTCGGGCAGCACATTCCGCTATGGAGGCGGCGAAACCGCGGAGTGTACCGCCGGGCGCTGCGGCCACCAAGGACGCGGATAGAACCGTGATCCTCGCTCCCGATGACGGCACGCGGATCGAAATCCCCGCTTGACCGGCGGCGGCCACACCGTATATGACCACCGGCAACCCTCGTCAGCCTTCGCCAGGCTGGCGGGGGTTTGAGTGTGTTTGCGCCGTACGTGCACGTCGGTTCATGAAGTGTTGGCAGGCGTCCGCGCCGGGTGACCGCCGACCACGGTTGTAACAAGAGGTTTTCATGGAAAGATTAAAGAAAGTCCCCGTTGTGGTCTGGCTCATCAGCGCCTTCGCCGCCATGATCGTCATCGGAGTGTACCTAAGTTGACGGGAGCCCGATCCCGTCAACCGCGTGAGGGAAGCCCGTAGGGCCGGCCTTGCCGCCGAACCGGGTTCTTCCGTTGCGGGGGTCGCCCCCCCGTCCGGCGCGGCAATGCCGCTTGGACCCGAACCGGGGTCCGTCCACCGCCCCCCGGTGCGCCATCAATTAGTACCAAGGGGTCCGTCCGCCGACCTCCCTTCGCCGAACGACCCGTCGCCCGACCTCCCTTCGCCCGCCGAAGCGGGCTTCGCGGAGGTGGAAGGGCTTTGGCCCGCAGGGCGAAGCTCCGGCTTCGCGCACGCAGGAGCGGGCCCGCCTTCGCCAAGGCTTATACCAAGGGTCGCTGATCATGACCCGACGAGCCGGCTTACCAAGGTTTTCGGCCCTAAGCGTGCGCTGTGGCGATGCGGGGCATCGCGAAGCGTGCGCGACGCCGTCCGAAAGCCTTGGTAAGCCG
>JADFHR010000086.1 GCA_022567015.1 Pseudomonadota bacterium | reverse complement strand
CGGTGGCCGTCTCCCGGCGCTTCAGGATGGCGAACAGCGCTTTCTTTGCAAACGGCAGGATGTCGCTCATGGAGCACACCACGATGCGCTCCAGCGCGCCGTCATCGAGCCGCCCGACCACTTTCGCGTACAACGCCTTCATGTTCAGCGTCACCAGGATGCACATGCCCGAATCGCGGATCTGCCGCTCGATCCCGCGCTCCGCGTACAGGGGGTTGACGTTGACCACCGTGCCGCCGGCCTTGAGCACGGCATAGAAGCAGATCACGGCGTATGGGCAGTTGGGCAGCATCAGCCCGACCTTGATCCCCTTGCCGACCCCCAGCCCCTGGAATCCCTTCGCCGCGCGGACGACGAGGTCGCCGACCTCGGCGTAGGTCATGCGTTTGCCGTGAAAGCTGACGCACGGGTTCCCCGGGTAGGCGGCGACGGCGTCGTCGAGCAGGGCGGTGAGCGGCTTGGGCGGGAACGTGGTCCGCCACGCCACGCCTTCCGGGTAGACCTTTTCCCAGGGATGCCGGCGCACCGCGGGCTCGGGCACCGGGGGGCGCCGCAACGGGGCCAGCAGACCCCGGGCGGCGCGGGCGAACCTTTCGACAAACGGCATCTGCATGGTTCGGTCTTCGTCTCCGCCCCTGCCCCGGTGGATTTGTTATGTGCTTGAAGCGGCCTCCGCCGAGTGGACGGCGACAGGGCCGAAAATGCTCTTTCTCCGAGCCCTATTATATCGCCTTCCGCCTTCCCATCAAACCGCTTGATCCCGGCCTTTCGGATAGGGTGGAGGGGCCCTCAGGCCGTCCCGGTCGAGGCGACGTTCCGCCGGATCATGCCCCACCTGCGTCCGTCCGGGCAGTCCAGCAACAGGGCCAGGGCGGGGAGGGCCTCTTCGGCCTTGTGGGACAGGACCAGGTCGCCCGGCGCCAGGGAGCGGGCCGGAGGATCGAGGGATATGACGACGATGTCGGCGCCCGCCCGGCGCGCGCTCGCGATCAGTTCGACGGCCGAGGAGACCGCCATTTGCGAGCCGACGACGATCATCACGCCGCAGTCGGCGACGGCCTGTTCGGCTTCGCGCCAGACCGCCGGCGGGATGTTCTCCCCCATGGAGATGACCGCCGGCTTGAGGTAGCCGGAGCATTCCGAGCAATGCAGATCGTATCGCCGCCACATGCCGGACGGCGGCCAGCCCCCCGTCCATCCGCAGCTCAGGCATTTCACGTGGGCGATTTCACCGTGCAGGGCGATCACCGAACGGGCGCCGGCGGCGTGGTGCAGGCCGTCGACGTTTTGGGTGATGGTGGCCGCCAGCCAGCCTTGGCGCTCCATGTTGGTGAGGGCGCGGTGGGCCGCGTTGGGGCGCGCCTTGTCCGCCGCTTGGCGGAAGTTGTCGCAGGCGTTCCAGTATTCGCGCCGGCACGGGGCGGACGCCACGAAGCGCTCGAAGGAATAGGCGCTGGCCGGAAAGTCGGGGCGCAGCCAGCTTCCGGAAATGTAGTCGGGAATGCCCGACGCCGTGCTGATCCCGGCGCCCGTCAGCGCCACCACCGGCCTGCCCCGCGCGTGGGCCCGCCTGATGTGTCCGGCCGCCGCCCACAGGCCGGGGTCGAGGACGAGGAGGCCGTTGGTGCGGGCGACTAGCCCGATCATCACCCAGACAGCGAGGATGAAGGGCACCAGAAGGGGCGGCGCCACCGCCGCCAACGGGCCCGCCAGCCACAGGACCCAGACCGCCGTGCCGAGGCCGGCGGCGGCCAGACCGGCCCACGCGCCGGCGGCGGACCCGGCGAAGAACACCGCGTGCACGCCGAATGCGGCCGGCGCCACGGTGAACCCCCACAGTCCCACCAGTCCCAGCGCCGCGCCGCCCGTCGCCCATCCGGAGATCAGGGCCGCGGCGCCGCTGAGGACGGCCACTTGCACGGTGGCGATCGGCGATTTCGTCGCCATGGCGCCGCCGATGAGCAGAATGGCGGCCGCCACGCCGGCGTCGCCGAAGGGCAGGGTCGGCGGACCGTGCCAGAAGGACTCCCCGAACACCCCATAGACGGAGGCGACAAGATAGATCGTCGCCATGGCCGGCGCCGAGAGCACGGGCAGGCGCGCCTTGTCCAGAACCGGGCGAAAAAGCTGCTCCAGTCCGATGCACCCGGCCAGGGCGAGGGCGAGAATGCCGGCGTCACCGCTGGCCGACGCGCCGCCCCACAGGATGCCGACGATCGCCGGGTTGGGAACGGACAGGCCGGCTTCCCACTGGGCCCGGTTCAGGGTGCCCTGAAGGCGCCCGGCGACGGCCCCCGCCAGGGCGCCGGCGAGGGCGCCGACGGCGCTCGCCGGAATCAGCACGGCGATGCCGGCAAGCACCAGGACACCGGCGATCGGTCTCTCGGCGAAGGCGACCTGGGCCAAGCCGCGCAAGACGACCTGGAACCAGCATTTAAAATGCGAAATCATGGTGACGCAGGCGTTGGGGAACCGCGTCGCGCAGGAAGACGTCGCGCCAGGTCTCCCGGCGGCGGATGACTTCCGGCCCCTCGGGGCCGAGAAGCACCGTCGCCGGCCTCGGCTGAATGAACTGCATGGACTGGGTTTGGCAGTAGGCCCCGACGTTGGAGATGACGATCGGTTCGCCGACGCGGGTCGGCGGCAGCAGGGCGCGTTCGCGCAGGATGTCGATCTGCATGCACAGGGGACCGTAGATATTGACCGGCTCCAGGGACTCGTCCGTCCGGTCGTCGTCCCGGGGCCGGCTGTCGACCTTGTGATCGTACCAATAGGCGGTAGGCACAAGGTTGACCCCGGCGTCGACGACCAGGGCCTTGCCTTGGCCGGGTATGTCCTTTTTCGCGATCACGGTACAGGCCAGTTGCACCGCCGAATCGACCAGGGCCCGGCCCGGCTCCAGCATCAGGATGGGACGGCCGCCGAACAGCTCCTTGGCCCGGCTGACGCGGCTGCAGATGGCCTCGGCAAAGGGGAACAGGATGTCCCCTTGCAGGTGGGTGCCGCCGGGCACGTCGTACGCCGGTTTGAGCCGGTTGGTCGATGGGTATCCGCCGCCGAAATTGACCGTGGTCGGCGCCAGGCCGAGCTCCCGGGCGCGCCTGGCGGCGTCGATCAGGACGTCCGCCGCCTTGGCGTACACGTCATGAAACAGGAGAAAGGTTCCGCTGTGGTTGTGCAGCAGTTCGAGCGCCAGATTGGGATCGCCGGCGATCTGTTCGAGCGCCCGCTGGCTGTCGCCGTTTTCATCGTTGAACCCGAACTTGGTCCACGGCGCCGGGCCGTGGCGGAAGTTGATGCGGATTCCCATGCGCGCCGGCCGGCCCAGGGTGGCCGCGACCTGGGCGACGGCGGCCAGGTCGTCGAAGCCGTCGACGTTCACGATCGCGCCTTCGCCGAGGGCGGTCTCAAGCTCGTCGCGCTTCTTGTAGGGCCCGTTGAAGACGATTTCCTTGGCCGGGACGCCAAGGGCGCGGGCGAGGGAGTATTCCATGCCCGAGACCACCTCGGCCCAGGCCCCTTCCTCGTGCAGGATGGCGCAGATGGCGGGCAGGTAGTTGGTCTTGTACGAATAGGCGACGCGGGTGTCGATGCTGGCCTCGGTGAAGCAGGCGCGGAATCCCCGGTACAGCGAGCGCAGGGTGCTTTCCGAGACGATGAAAAGCGGCGATCCGAAGCGGTCGAGCAGGTCCGCCACGTCGTAGTCTTCATCGAATTCGCCGCCGGGAAGGATGTCCGCGGCCAGGTGCTTGCTGACCGCGGTAAACGTCAGGGGCTCGATCAGGGGCGCCTGGTAGGGTTTCCGCTCAGCCATGACGGAGGAATCCCTTCTTGGCGATGGCGGCGAAATCGCGGGCGCTGACCGGCAACTCCTCACAGCTGCGCATGAAGACCATCTCGGACTGGGCGGTCGGCGGCGGGCAGGGCCGGTCCAGGGCAAGGCAGACGGCGCGGAGGGGATGGTTGAGGCCAAGCGCGGCGGAAAAGGAAATCCACGCCGTGAACCGCGGGTTGACCTCGATCAGGTAAAACCGTTCCCGCGTTTCGTCGCGGATGAATTCCCCTTCCGTCGGTCCGCACCAGCCCAGATCCCTGAGAAAGTCGGCGAACGCGGCTTCCAGCGCGGGTTGCGGCGCATTGACGGCGGCCCAGGTGCTGCCGCGGTCGCACTTGAGCAGCTTTTTCACGGTCAGCATGGCGCCCGGCTCGTGGTCCCGGCCGCACACGGCGGCGACGGCGAAATCGTCGCCGGTGATCAGGGGCTGCACCAGCGCTTCGTCACAGCCCTTCTCGCGCAACTGGAACCACGCCGCGATCGCCTCCCCGGCGTCATGGGCGGCGATGCATTCGGACACCGGTCCCTTGACGACGACGGGCAGCCCCAGGCCGTGGACGGCGCGCTCGACATCCTCTTCCGAGCGCACCCGGCGGGTTTCCGGAATCTCGAAAGCGCCCCAGTCACGGCGCATGTCGCCGGTGAAAAGATTGGGCTTCGCCCTCCCGTCTAGGGCCTCGCGCGACGGCAGGAGGGTGCGTACGCCGAGCCCCTCAAGGTCCGGCCGGATGTCCAGGAACCGGGAGAGTTCCCCGTCCATACAGGGAAGGATCACGTCGAACGGCGCGTCCTTATGGATGGCGCGCAAGCGGTCGAGCAGGGCGCCGGCGTCGTCTTCCTGGGGCAGGCGGAAGACGGCGTCGAAAACGTCGCCCCGGTACAGGCCGGAGTCGAACGAGCCGTACCCCAGACCGTAAATCCGGCCCACCTCCGATGCCCCGCGCAAGGCGGTGGCGGCGCCCAGGCCCGGATTGATGACGTCGAACGTTCCGACGCCGGTGACCGCCACCCGTATGGCGCCGTTGACGCCCGGCCTGTTGCGGCGCCGGAGCGGCGGCACGCCGTCTTCGGTGGCGAAGCGTTCAAGGCGGGTGACCCGGTCCATGGGCACCGCCGTCTCCCGCACGTTGCGGACGAACATGGTGCCCGGCTTCGGCGGCGGGGAACGCCGCGCCCCCGGTTCCAGGACCTCGCGCAAAAGCACCACCGGCAGATTGCAGCCGGCGAAATGGGACAGCATGATCCACGACGGGAAGCGGCAGTTGATCTCAAGCAGATGAAGCCTCTTGGCGCCCGGGGGGCGGATGAACTCCAGCTCCAGGGGGCCGCGCCAGGCAAGCTTGCCGAGAATGCTTTCCGCCTCGCGCACGATCTCCGGGTCGTCGACGACGGACCCGAACACGCCCTTGCCGTCCGGGTTGACACCCAGTTTGCGCATGCAGACGAGGCCCAGGCAGGACCCGGAGCCGGCGATGACCGCGCCGACGACGAACTCCTCGCCGGCCAGGGCGTCTTGCAGCAATACGCCGCCGCCCCACCGGGCGTTCAGGCTTTTCGCTTCGGCGCAGGCCTGGTCGACGTTGGTGACCCGTTTGGCCCCGGTGACGGTCCCCTTGATCATCAGCGGGAAGCCGAACTGTTCGGCGTGAAGCGCCACGTCGCCCATGTCGAGCACGTGGATCGTCTTCGGCGTCAGGATATCGTTTTCGTGGGCGAACCGCGGCAACCTCAGCTTGGCCGTCGCGTACACCGCCTCGGCGGAGGGCACCAGGGTCTTGATGCCTGCGCGGGCAAGGCGCTCGGCAAGGCGGGCGTAGACCGGCAGCTCGAGGTCCAGGCAGGGGATGACGGCGTCCAGCCGGTGCTGCCGGTGAATCTCCAGCAGCCGCTCAAACGTCGCCTCGTCGCCGTCCGCCAGCGACGGAACCACGTGCAGCCGGTCGGCGACCCCTGGCATCCAGGCCCCGGTCATCAGGGATTCGTAGCCGAGCGCGTGGATCTCGATCGGCCCGCGCCAGCCTAGGCGCAGGGCGCGGGCGACCGGGGTCCCCGGGTGGGGGTTGTTCAGGCCGCCGAACCCGGACACCGCCACATGGAGGTCAAGCGTTTTCATCGACCATCCCCATGGCGGCAAGGCGTTGAACGAAATTCATGACGTCCGAGCGGGCGTCCGCCTCGGCGACGTCGAAGGTCGTCACCAGGCTGGCGACCAGATCGGAAACGCTGGCCCCCGGTTTCAGGGCGTGCAGCAGTATCCACGCCGCCTCGTTGCACGAACACATGGTGGCGCTGTGGGTATCGACCAGGACGCCGTCGGGATCGCCGCCGTCGCCTTCCAGGTCGATGAACGGTTTCAGTATGAACCGGCGGTCGCTCATGCGCGCGCTTTCACCAGATCAAGGCCCTGCCAGGCGTCGGGATAGGCGGGTGAGATGACCAGGGCGCGGCGGAAAGAGCGAATGGCCCCATCCCGGTCGCCGAGGGAGAGCAGACTGTAGCCCAGGCCGGTCAGGGCGTCGATCCAGTTGGGATAGGTCTTCAGGACCTCCCGGAACTCGGCCGCCGCCTGGGGCGCATTGCCCAGGCGCAGGTGACTCCATGCCAGGGTCGAGCGCGCGTTGTAGACGATCCGCCAACGCCGGTCGGTACCGGGAATGGGCACCACCTGGGTGATCGGGGACAGCGTTTCGGGCTCGTGCGACGCCGCCAGCTTGAGGTCGGCGTTGGCCTCGCGGAACCGGCCCTTACGGAAGGATACGAACCCGCGGAGGCGGAATCCCTCCGGGTCCTTGCCGCCGGCCTTGAAATAGGCGTCGATGCGTTTTCCCGTTCCTTCGGTGTCGCCGGCAAAGAACAGGCCGCGCGCCATGGCCAGATAGGCGTCCCTGACGGCGGCCGGCTCGAGGCCGATGTCGTCGAAGGCGGGATGGATGTACACCGGCGCGAGGGTCGCGGATTGCACCGCCTTTGCCGCCGCCTTGGCATGGTTCTCGAGGCCCTTGTACGCCCTGGCGAGCAGGAACTGGATGTCGGCCGACCCGGGATAGGCCTTCTCGCCCAGTTCGAGGATCGCCCGCGCGGTCTTGTATTGCCGCGCCGCGAGAAGACGCACGGCGGGAAACGTGTAGGACGTCAGCACCTGTTTGGGCGATTGCGTAAGCGCCGCCAGCAGGTGCGTCTTCGCAACCGCGTATTGGCCGCGCTTGAGGGCGATGTAGCCCAGTCCCTTGCGCGACAGGTAGGCGTTCGGAGACCGGCGCAGGATGTCCTTGAACGCCCGTTCCGCTTTCCTGAGATCCTTTCCGTAGAAGGCCAGCCACGCCTGGCCGTCGTCGATCTTCCACCGGAAGTCTGCCGGGGCGTGTTTCCCGGCGCGCACGAACTGGCGGCCGGCGCGGTCGAACCTGCCGGCCTCGGCCAGGGCCCAGGCCTGCTCGTAGAGTCTCAGATGGGGTTTCGCCAGGGCCTCGATTCCGTCCCCGGCGGCGGCGAAGTGCGGATCGATGCGCACCGCCGCCGCGAACGCCTTCCGCGCGTCGGGGATGCGCCCGAGCGCCAGCAGCGCCCAGCCGCGGCCCGTTTCGGCGGCCGGGTTGGCCGCCCGGGCCGCCGGAGAGCGCTTGGCGCGGAACGCGGCGAGCGCGCCTTCGTAGTCGCCCTCGAAGTAGAGGGTCCAGCCCTCGATGACGAATTTGTTCATCCGCGCGCGGGCCAGCACCACCCCTTCCTTCGCCGACGGGTTGCCGGGGTCCGCCTTCAGGGACGCGACAAAGCTGGCTTCGGCGTCTCTCAGGCGGCCCAGGGCCAGTTGGCTGTTGCCCAGTCCGTTGCGGTAGGCGGCAACGTCCGGCTGGCGTTCGACGAGTCGGGCGTAGACACGGGCGCTTCTTTCGGGCGCGTTCAGCTTCTCCAGAATGGCCTCGAGAAGCAGGGACAGGCCCGCGTCGTACCGCACCCGGTCGAGGCCGGCCAGGGCGTGGCCCAGGGCCTTTTCGTATTGCCGCCCGAGGAGGGCGCTGCGGGCAAGGCCGTCGTAGGGGCGGAAGTACCCGGGGTCCTTTCTGACGCCCTCGGCGAAGAGGTCGCGGGCGTCGGCGAGTTGGTTGCGGGAAAGGGCGACCATGCCGCGTCCCACCAAGCTGTCCTTCTGCCATCCCCAGTCGACGTTGTTGTTGAATATTTCGGGTTGCGGCGTGTATCGGAAATAGGCGTCGGCCTTGTCCAGGTTGCCCCTTGCGTAGGCAATCCAACCGAGACCGTCTTCGATGTCCCAATCCTCGAAGTACTCCGTGGGAAGGGCCTTGGCTTTCAAAAAGTGGGACTCGGCGCCCTTCAGGTCGCCCAGTTTGAAACTGGTCCAGCCCAGGCCGATGGGCGCGTCAACGTGCCGTGGATCGAGTTTTTGCAGGCGGTTGAACGCTTCCTGCGCGGCGCGGAAATTGCCCAGCCTGTAGTCGCTCCAGGCGGCGATCAGGAGCGCCCGCGTGTGTTCGGGGCTGCGGGAGAGAACCTCCCGTGCGAGCCGCCGCGCCTCCATGTAATTTTCTTCGGCCAGCCTGGAGTCCGCCCGCGACAGCGTGACAATGTCGCCCAACGGACCGGCGGCGGTGGTCCATCGCTCGGCTACGTCGTTCAAGGTCGCGCCGTTGCCGCAGCCGGCGGCCGGCAGAACCGCCACCGCCGCGCCGACGGCCAGAAGGACCAGTTTGAAAGTGTTCATCGCACGAACCTCTCCCCAGTTGGCGGCCGGATAACGATGCGCCCGGACGGGCCGGCCCCGAAGGACGGTCACGTCTGGTTTCGTTGCCGCCATTCCTCATGAAGCAGTGAGAAAAGGAACCGGTCGACCCACTGCCCCCGGCGCCACGCGTCCTTGCGCAGGCGGCCGTCCTCGGCGAATCCCGCCCGCTTGAGCATGGCGCGCGCCGCGGTGTCGGGTTCCAGGACGTCGGCCTCGATCTTGCGCAGGCCGAGGGTGGCGAAACCGTACTCGGTCACCTGTTGGGTCACCGCCGCTCCCAGACCCTGGCCCCACCGCGTCCGGTCGCCGATGACGATGGAGTAGCGCGCGATGCCGCGGACCAGATCGGGATGGTACAGGCTGGTCACGCCGGCAAAGGTCCCGTCGCACTCGATGGCCCACAGGCACCACGCGTCGCGGAACAGGATGGCCTCGACCCGGGCCGCCGACAGGGGAACCTGGGCGCTGTCGTCAAGCCACACCGCGACCTCGGGGTCGGCGAGGAATTCGGTATACGGCACGACGTCGTCGTGCCGGGGCGGGCGAAGGGTGGGCGACGGGCCGGCCACGTTCGGATTCCTCATGTTCGGAAAGGGCGGTACAGTCAACGCCAGGAAAATATAATAATTAATATAAATAAAAATATACAATGTCTGTCAAAAGGTGTCAATTCAAAACGGATGCAAATATAACTGCAACGAACACTCCTAAAATTCGAATTAAAAACGATTTTCGTCATGTATTCGCAATTGAGAATCCGGCGCCGGCACCGTGCGCCCCGGCCCCCGAACGGCGTTCCAGGGAGGGCGTTGACGCCGGCCGGGCGGCGGGGGATGCTGCGCAGGAGGTTCGTGGCGCCGGGAACGCGAAACGGCGCAAGGAAAGGGGGGCGGCGGTGTGGCCGCCGACCGGGGAGGGATTTCATGGCGCAAGGGAAACAGGCTTGGGTTTTCAATATCGACGATGAACGCCAGGGCATGGCGCGCGAGCTGGCCCCGGGCATCACGACGCGGATTTTTTGCGGCGACCAGGCCATGCTGTCCGTGGTGCGCATCCAGCCCCACACGCGGGGCAAGGTCCACAGCCACCCGGAGGAGCAATGGGGCCTGCTGCTGGAAGGCGAATGCGTGCGCATCCAGGGCGATGAAGAGGTGGCGATGCGGGTGGGCGACTTCTGGCACACGCCTGCCGGCGTGTCCCACGGCATACGGACCGGCGACGTGGGCGCTACCGTGCTCGACGTTTTCAGCCCGCCGCGCGAGGAATACCGGAAAGCGGGCCGGGGGTTCGCGGCCTAGATCCCGTTGGTGCCGCCCTACCCCATGTCGAACAGGAGGACCTCGGCATCCGGGATCCCGGTGAAGGTCAAGGTCCCTTCATCCGAGACCGCCGCGCCGTCGCCCTGGGCAAGCGGCTGCCCGTTGAGCCGGACGGCGCCGCGGGCGACCTGGACCCAGGCCTTGCGGCCCGTGCGCAGGGCGTGGGTGAGGTCGGCGCCGTCTTCCAGGATCGTCGCGTAGAGGTCGACGTCCTGGTGGATGGTGACGGCGCCATGGCGCCCGTCGCGCGCGCCGACGAGCCGCAGGGTCCCGCGCCTCTCGTCCTCCGGAAAACTCTTTTGCTCGTAGCCCGGCTCCAGGCCCTTGCGTTCGGGAAGAATCCAGATCTGCAGCAGATGGACGGGGTCGGTCGGCGAGGGATTGAACTCGCTGTGTTCGATTCCGGTGCCGGCCGACATCCGCTGGACCTCGCCCGGGCGGAGGACGGAGCCGTTGCCGATGCTGTCCTTGTGCTCCAGCGCGCCGTCCAGGATATAGGTGACGATTTCCATGTCCTGGTGGCCATGGGTACCGAAACCCTGGCCGGGCTGGATCACGTCCTCGTTGATCACCCTGAGGGTGCCGAAGCCCATGTGGTCGGGGTCCTGGTAATCGCCGAAGGAAAAGGTGTGGCGGCTGTCGAGCCACCCGCGCTTCGCCACGCCGCGGTCATCCGCGCGCCGCACCGAGATCATCGTCTGGCTCCCGGTGGAGGGCGTTCGGTATAATTTGGGGAAGTCACGAACATTGTGACGTCCGGTATACCTCATCGAAGGAATTCGGAATAGTAACGACGCCGGGCCGGCCGGCGGGCCTGTTTGAGGATTTCCGGCCCTTGCGGCCTGGAAGCGGGCCCAATATCTCCACCGGCAAGCGGACGCCCACGGCGCATCGCCCTGGCGAGCGGATCATGAGCACGGAAACACCCTCGACGGCCCCGGCGGGACAATCGACAGGGCGGCCTGGCGGCGGCTTGGCATGGGGCAAGCTCGTCGCCGGCATTTCGATCGTTATCGCGTTGACGGCCGCGTATTGGCTGCTCTCGGAAACGGGCGCGCTGGACGCCCTTCTGGATCGGGCCGGATTGGAGGACCGTATCCAGGCGCTCGGCTTTTGGGGACCGCTGGCGGTGATCGTCCTGATCGCCGTCGCCATCGTATTGAGCCCCGTCCCGAGTGCGCCGATCGCCCTGGCGGCGGGCGCCGCCTACGGCCACGCCTGGGGAACGGCCTACGTCGTCGTCGGCGCCGAGACCGGGGCGCTCGTCGCCTTTGGCATCGCCCGGTTGCTGGGCCATGAGGTGCTGCGCAGGTGGTTCGGCGAACGCCTGAACATGGGCTTGCTCGGCTCGCAGAACGCCTTGATGGGAATCGTGTTCGTGACGCGCCTTCTGCCCTTCATCTCCTTTGACCTGGTGAGCTACGCCGCCGGCTTGACGCCCTTGGCGCCATGGCGCTTCGCCGTGGCGACATTGGCGGGGATCGTTCCAGCGAGCTTCCTGCTGGCGCACTTCGGCGGCGAGATGACCTCGGGGGAAACCCAGCGCATGACGGTCGCCGTTTTGGCGCTCGGCGCTCTCACCTTGCTGCCGGTTGTCGTCCGGCTGGTCTGGGTCCGGTGGCGGAGCCGGCACAAGAAAGGGAACAGGGGCAGCGCAAAAGTTTGAAAGCCCCCGGCCCGGAAGTTTGAAAGCCCGGCGCCTGACCATCCAACCCATTGAAAAGACTGGCGTCCCCAGGGGGACTCGAACCCCCGTTTTCGGCGTGAGAGGCCGATGTCCTAGGCCACTAGACGATGGGGACCCGCCGAAGCCCCTTCCTTTACAAGGATTCGC
>JADFHR010000085.1 GCA_022567015.1 Pseudomonadota bacterium | reverse complement strand
AAGATCAAGGGAATAGGGACGTGCCATTGACGCTGGCCTCCTTTCCAGCATCAATGTTGAATCACATCTATGCCAAAAAGGGAATCCCCTACCGATTCATTCTCGGACAGAAAGACTCTAGCCGAAAACCTTGGTAAGCCGTCTCTATGGGTCATGATCAGCGACCCTTGGTATTACGAGACGCAGATACGTCCGCTTGTGGCGCCGCCGCCAGGACGCCAGATCCCATTCCTCGGGCGAGGCGGCGACGCCGGGGCGGGCCATGAAGGCGAGGGCCCCGACCGCACCACGCCGCGCCGCCCGCACCGGCAACGCCTCCAGCTCGTAGGCGTCGTTTTCGAAATCGGCGATGCGGGCCGCCGCCCGGGCATCGATGCCGGAAACCAGGCGGCCCTCGACCCGCCCGCCGGGCGCCGGCACCAGCATGGGGTACCAGGCGCCGGCGACGTAGAGGCGACGGTAGCCTTCGACGACGGCGGCCTCCATGCGCGCCGGGGGAACGGGCTGGCCGACAACGCGGGCCAGCACGTCGCCATCCATCAGGGTTCCGTAAAAGAAGTACTCCACGGTGCCTACAGGCGCACGGAAGACGCCAGCACGGCCCCCCGCGAGGCCATGAAATAAAGGCCCAGGTGATGGGTCAGGGTCTGCGGGTGAGAGGCCGTTTCCCCGAGGCCGAGGGACAGCGCCGTCTCCCTGGGCAGGTCGTAGGTGGCGCAGCCGGCCTCGTAGACGACGATGTCGCGCAACGCCGGCATCATGGCGTGGTTGCGCGCCGACAGCATGGTCAGCACGAAGTCCATGACGCAGACGTCGGTGCAGATGCCGACGACGACGATGGCCTCCAGGCCGCCCGCGTTGACCCAGCGGACCATGCCGTTGTCGCCGCTATCCAGGGCCTGGGCGCCGACGAAGCCGTTGATGCAGTCCTTGCGCATCAGCGTCGCCTGGGGACAGTCGTGGAACCACTTGAGCGCCGGCACCAGCTCCTCCTCGCCGGTGCCCCTCTCGCAGTGGGGCGGATAGGGCGGTTCCGGTTTGCCCGGCTCGTGGGTGTCGAGGAACGCGGCGATGGGCAGGCCGCGCTCGGCGAAGACGCGGGCCAGGCGGTCCGTCTCGTCGACCATGCGGCTGACCTGGGCGTTGGGCTCGCGCGGCGCCAGGGCGCCGGCGCCCACGGTGGCGAAGCCGTTGACCTCGTCGACGACGACCAGGCCGCATTTCAGGCCCCTGGTGTCGAAGGCGCAGAGCGCCACCGGAAGCTGTTCGCGCACGGCGGCAAGCGCCGCCTCTCCGGTCACGGTATCGGCCACCAACACGCCTCCTTTCGCCGCCGGCCGCCACGCCGGCCCCTCATATATAGGCGGTGCGCCCTCAGGAAAACCCGGGAATCTCCAGCCCGCTGGCGCGAAGCTGGTCGGCCAGGGTCCCCTTGAGCCGCTTCAGTCCCTCTTCACTGCCCGACTCGCAGCGGGCGACGAGCACGGCCTCGGTGTTGGAGGCGCGCAGAAGCCACCAGCCGTCGTCCGATTGCACGCGCACCCCGTCGATGTCGTGCACGGTGATTCCGTCCATGTCCTTGAGGCGCTCGCGGACCTCCTCGATGACCTGGAATTTGCGTTCCTCGTCGCAGGGAAAGCGCACCTCCGGCGTGTTGACCATCGCCGGCAGGCGGTCGCGCAACTCGGCCAGGCTTTCGTCCGAACGGCCCAGCACCGCGAGCAGGCGCACGCCCGCGTACATGGCGTCGTCGTAGCCGTAGTAGCGGTGGGCGAAAAAGATATGGCCGCTCATCTCGCCGGCCAGGGGCGCGCCGGTCTCCGCCATCTTGGCCTTGATCAGGGAGTGGCCCGTGCGCCACATCAGGGGCGTGCCGCCAAGGCGCGCGATCTCGTCGAAACACGCCTGGCTGGCCTTGACGTCGGCGATAATGGTGGCGCCGGGCAGGTCCTCGAGCACGTCCCGCGCCAGGATGGCGAGCAGCTGATCCCCCCACAGCACCCGGCCCAGGGAATCGACGACGCCGATGCGGTCGCCGTCGCCGTCGAAGGCGATCCCGAGGTCGCATTTCTCGGCGGCGACGGTTTCTTTGAGCTGCTCCAGGTTGGCCTCCACGGTGGGGTCCGGGTGGTGGGCCGGAAAGGTGCCGTCGATGCGTTCGTTGAGCAAAACGTGCCGCCCCGGCAGGTCGGCGCACAGCATCGTCAGGGCGTCGCCGGCGGCGCCGTTGCCCGCGTCCCAGGCCACGGTCAGCGGCTTGACCGGGTCGAAGTCGCGGGTCAACCGTTCCACGTAGTCCTCGATTACCGGGCGGTCGAGCACCTCGCCGCGTCCGCACGCGAAGGCGCCGGCGGCCGCCACCCGGCCCAGTTCCTGGATGGCGTCGGCGAAAAAGGGGCGCCCCTTGAGGACCATCTTGACGCCGTTGTATTGGGGCGGGTTGTGGGAACCGGTGATCATCGCCCCGGCGTCGGTGGCCAGCGCATGGGTGGCGTAATAGAGCATCGGAGTCGGCCCCAGCCCGACCCGCAGCACCTTCAGGCCCGAAGCGGCCAAGCCGTCGACGAGGGCCGCCTCCAGGTCGACGGAGCTCAGTCGCCCGTCGTAGCCGACGGCGATGGTGCGGCCGCCTTCGCCGATGACCATGGTGCCGAAGGCACGGCCGATGGCGCGGAGGTCCGCCGCCCCTAAGGTGTCGTCGACGATGCCGCGGATGTCGTATTCGCGCAGGATCGTCGGGTCCAGGGTGCGCGCTTCGGACATGGGCCCGCTCCCGCCCCTCATTTCTCCGGCGGCGCAGGCCGGCCGACGCAGGTGTAGTGGAAACCGGCCGCCGCCATCTCGTCGGGATTGTAGATGTTGCGCAGGTCCACCATCACCGGGCGTTTCATCAGCGATTTCACGTGATCGAAATCGAGCGCCCGAAACTCGTTCCATTCGGTGATGATGGTCAGCGCCTCGGCATCGATCATGGTGTCGTAGGCGTTGTCGCACCAGACCACGCCGTCGAGCACCGCCTTGGC
This sequence comes from Pseudomonadota bacterium, assembly GCA_022567015.1. Lineage (GTDB taxonomy): Bacteria > Pseudomonadota > Alphaproteobacteria > Rhodospirillales > 2-02-FULL-58-16 > JACZQZ01. The sequence goes on along the minus strand of JADFHR010000085.1, from coordinate 8,712 downwards.
CTCTCCCATGCCCGCCGGATCGAAGGCGCGCACGGTTGCGCCGGCGGCCTGCAGGGCGGACACGATGTCGAGGCTGGGGGCCTCGCGCATGTCGTCCGTGTTGGGCTTGAAGGTGAGCCCGAGCACGGCGATCGTCTTGCCGTCCACGGACCCGCCGCAGGCGTCCACGACCTTTTGCGCCATGTGCTTCTTGCGCGCGGCGTTGATTTCGGTCACCGCCTCGACGATGCGCATACGGCCGCCCAGTTCCTGGGCCGTGCGTACCAGGGCGAGGGTGTCCTTGGGGAAGCACGAACCGCCATAGCCGGGACCGGCATGCAAAAACTTGCGCCCGATGCGCCCGTCCAGGCCGATCCCCCTGGCCACGTCGTGGACGTCGGCGCCGACCTTCTCGCACAGGTCGGCGATCTCGTTGATGAACGTGATCTTGGTGGCGAGGAAGGAGTTGGCGGCGTACTTGATGAGTTCGGACGTCGGGCGCGAGGTGAAAAGGATCGGCGTCTCGATCAGGAACAAGGGTCGGTAGAGCTGGCGCATCACCGCGTTGGCGCGTTCGCTGTTGGAACCGATGATCACCCGGTCGGGACGCATGAAATCATTGATCGCCGAGCCTTCGCGCAGGAACTCCGGGTTCGAGACCACGTCGAACTCGGCGTCCGGGCGGGCCTCGCGGATGATCCGCTCCACCTCGTCCGCGGTGCCCACGGGCACGGTGGATTTGTTGACGATCACCGTGTATCCGCCGATGGCGGCGGCGATCTCCCTGGCCGCCTCGTAGACGAAAGACACATCGGCGTGCCCGTCGCCGCGGCGGCTCGGCGTCCCGACGGCGATGAAAACCGCTTCCGCCCCATCCACCGCCTTGCCCAGGTCGGTGGTGAACGACAGCCGCCCGCCCTTGACGTTGCCCGCCATCAGGCTGTCCAGCCCCGGCTCGTACAGGGGCAGCTCGCCCCGGTTCAGGCGGTCGATCTTGTCCGCATTCTTGTCGACGCAGACCACGTCGAGGCCGAATTCGGAAAAGCAGACACCGGACACAAGGCCCACGTACCCGGTGCCGATCATCGCAACATGCATGGCTCCGTCCTTCTACCGCCGTCGGCCCCGGTGGGCGTAAGACACCGCAAGGAGCGAGGGCGCCGGGCCGGCGGGGGGACTCACGCGTATTCCTTCAGCATGGCGCGAACGTCGCCCGCCAGCTCGTCGCGGGTCAGCGCGAAGGCGATGTTGGCTTCGAGGTACCCGAGCTTGCCGCCGCAGTCGAACCGCTTCCCGGAGAACCTGAGGCCGTGGAAGGGGACCTCGCCGATGGTCCTGGCCATGGCGTCGGTGAGCTGGATTTCGTTGCCGGCGCCCAGTTCGTGCCGGTCCAGATGGGGAAAAATCTCGGGTCCGAGAATATAGCGGCCGATGATGGATAGGGTCGACGGCGCGTCCTCCGGCGCCGGTTTCTCCACCAAGCCCCTGGCCCGGACCAGGCGGCCGTCGTCCTCCACCACGTCCAGGATGCCGTAGCGCATGGTGTGGGCGCGCGGCACGTCCTCGACCGCCACCAGATTGCCCCCGGTCTCCCGGTAGACCTCCATCATCTGCTTGAGGCACCCGGGCTCGGCAAGGATAAGGTCGTCGGGCAAGAGGACCGCGAACGGCCCGCCGTCGACGAAGCCGCGCGCGCACCCGACGGCGTGGCCCAGCCCCAGGGGCTGGCGCTGGCGGGTATAGAATACCCGCCCGGGCATGCAGTCGAGCACCGAGCGCAGCGCCTCGTCCTTGCCCCGTTCCTTGAGCACGTGTTCGAGCTCGACGGCGTGGTCGAAATGGTCCTCGATCAGGCTCTTGCCGCGTCCGGTGACGAAGATGAAGTCCTCGATCCCGGCCTCGCGGGCCTCCTCCACCGCGTACTGGATCAACGGCTTGTCCACCACGGCGAGCATTTCCTTGGGCAGGACCTTGGTCGCCGGGAGGAACCGGGTTCCCAGCCCGGCCACCGGAAACACGGCCTTGCGTACAGGCTCGACCATGGGCGTCCCCCGCAATTGTGGTGCTGTTCGGACATACGGCCGCGGCGCGTCCGCGGGCGCGGTCTTTGTGCCACAGCAAACCGGGCACCGCAACCCAAGCCTTCGCCGCCTGGCCGGATGCCGCCGGCCGGACCGGCGGCGGCCCGGCCGTCCGGCGATTGGCGGCGCCGCGCACGATCATCTCGAATTTTAATAAAATACTGTATAATAAAAATATGAATAATTCAATTATATAAGAATTTTATCTTGTTATTTGTAAAGTATTTATTCTTTACAAATAAGTCAAGATAATATATAGGCTTGCATATTGCGGGACAATATTTCGAACCTCTTTGGTTTTATTTATTACCAAATTTTATCGACGTTGACTGGAGAGGAAATTCGATGCCGATCACGACCACCAACGCCCGGCCCTCGCGCGCGCCCCGCAAGACCCACCCGATGACCCCACGCCTCGGCGTTGTTCTGTTGCCATTGTTCGTGGCCGCATGCGGGTTGCCCCCCGCCGTCACCATCGCCTCATTCGCCATCGACGTCATCAGCCTCGCCGTGACCGAGAAGACCGTCGCCGACCACGCCCTTTCCCAGATCGCCCAGAAGGACTGCGCGATCTGGCGCGGCTTCACGGGCGACGAGCTATGCATCGACGAAGACAGCACCTTCGCCGTGGCCGCCGCCGATGGGCAGCCGACGGCCGGCGGCGCGGACTCCGCCGACCTGGTGTCCTTCACCACCGCCTCGGGCCCGACCGAGGACGAGTTGATGAATCTGGCCATGCTCGACGCCGAATCCGACCTCCTCGAGCCGTCCGAGGCGCAATCGGCCAATTTCACCACCGCCTCCGCACCGGTGGAGGAAACGGCGCCCCCGTCGGAGTTCGCCCAGCCGGCGACGGCGGGTGCCGCCGGCGATACGGCCGGCGCGCCCGGGACCGCGGACGACTTGCGGCCGGCGGCCACCGCGGACCGGCCCGCGCTCGACCGGGAATGGGTGCCCGCGGCAATGGTGGGTCCGGGCCTTTACTACGTGATCGGCACCTTTTCGCGGTGGACCAACGCCGAGCAACTGGCGGCGCGGCACGGCACGCTCGCGCCTTCCGTCGTCACCGCGAAGGTGGACGGCCGCAGGATATTCCGGGTGGTGATTGGACCCTTCGGCCCCAGTGAACAGGAGGACATGCGCGCGCTCATCCGCCGGTCCGGCATCTACGACGCCTGGACCGTACGCATGAACTCCGCCGAGTGGTCCGTCGCCAGATCGACCGGCACCGCCGGGCACCAGATACACTCGATCGCCCAACTGACCAAGCCGCTGAGCTTCTGACCGCGCCGGCCCGTCGCCGGCTTCTCACGTCGAAACGACCCGATCGTTTCGACCCCCGGGGCTAAACAACTAGTTCCCGAGCAGCACGTCCTTGGCCTGGTTGATCTTGGCGGCGAGATAGGTGGACCCCCCGTGATCGGGGTGCAGCCCGGCCATCAGCCGGTGGTAGGCCTCCCTGATTTCCTCGGTGCCGGCGCCGGGATCGAGGCCCAGGATGCGGTAGGCCTCGTCGCGGCTCATGGGCCCTTCGCCGAAGGCTTCCGTCCCGCGGCCACCCGCCTCCGCCGCCTCCTCGCGCCAGTTTCCGTGGACCCGGTTCAGATAGGCCTCCAGAACCTGCGCCGATTGTTGGTCTTCGTCCCGGCACGTCTTCAGCAGCTCCAGCAGTTCCGCCAGGGACATCTGGTCGAGGCGCCGTCCGGCGTAGGCCCCGGCGATCACCTCGCCGGTCATGGCACCGCTGTCGTGATCGAGAAACATGCGCAGGAACCGGGTTTCGACCTCCGAGGCCTGTCCCGTCCCCGCCCCGGGGCCTCCGTCCATTGCCGCCGACATGCGCGAATAGGCCTTGGCCGCGCGGGCGAGGGAACGGAAGCGCAGGAACCACGGCAGCAGCGCCGGCAGGGCAAACAGGGCCCAGGCCAGCCGGCCGGTAAGGATCAGATACAGGGCGACGCCGGCGATGAGCGCAAAGGCAAGCCGTTTGAGGACCTTGGCCAGAAGCCTGGGGTCGGCCCGGGCGAACCAGTTCCCGGCCAGGATCAACCCGGCGAGCAGGGCGAATCCGAGGAGAAGATAGGGCAACAAGACCTCAGATCTCCTTATCCCAATATGCGAAAAAGTCGGTGTCAGCGGGCCATTGAGGCCCCATCACGGCGCCGGGCATTGCCGCCCGGGGGTCGCGGGGGCGCCCCCCGCATATCCAATGACCGGGGGGACACCCCCCGGTGGCCCCCCGGTGGGCCGGGCGCGCCCCGAGCCCGGTCATTTCGACGGATTCTGAACCTGGTGGGCGATTTTCAGGATCTCGCCGCCGCGGCGCCTGGCCAGATCCTCGAGGGCGGGACGGCCGCCGGCGGCATAGACGGCAACCGCGCTCAGGAGCTCCCGCAACACGTTTGCGCTCGAGGAATCGAACCGGCAACAGGCGCCGTTGGTGAGGCGGGCGATCTGCTGGAAGGCGAACCCCGCCACCGGGTTGTCGCCCTCGTGGAACATGAAGGCGGGCACGCCGAGCAGCCCCAGCTCGCCGGCAAGGGCGCCGAGATGGTCCACGTCCTCCTCCATGGAATCGCCGACGAAAACGACGGCGTTGACATTTTTTCCCTTGGTCTCGTTGATGGCGTGGCGCAGGACCTTGCCGATCTGGGTCTGTCCGGCCAGGCAGAACACCGCCGTCATCAGCCGGTTGAGTTCGGACGAATCGGTCAGCCATCCGCTGACCCTGAACTCCCCGAAGCCGCGGTAGAAGGCTAGCTGGATTTCCAGCCCGCCGAGGGCCGCCGTCGCGACGAACATCTCTCCCTGGATCTGGGCGGCCTGGTCCCACATGGGCTCGCGGCTGGCGGTGGCGTCCATGGCGAAGATCAGCCGCCCCCGTTCCCCCGTCGCCTTGGCGACGGGCGCCTCCGCCACCTTGCGCAGGAAGGCCGTGACCTCGTCCCGGGACGCCGCCTTGGTAGGGACTTTGCTGTTGCCGCTCGCCATCGCCGATCTCACCGGGTGGAGGGATGTGAAACAGTGCCCAAACGGGCCATCTCCACTTCTTTTAAGCTTACCCCGTGGCCGCACCCCGTGCCAGCGACGCAAAGCGGATGCCGTCAACCAGGGTCCGCACCTCCTGGCGCGCCGCGATCTGCGACAGGGTCAACCCCTCCGGGCCGGCCACGTCGCGCAGGTCCATCATGGTGAGGCCGTGGAGGAAAAGCTCGCGGAAGACCACCCTCTCGCCGAAACCGGGGACGAGGCGGAAGCCCAGGCGCGCCGAAAGCTCGCGCAGAATGCGGGCCATCCGGCGCTTGTTGCGGGCGTCCAGGCTGCTCAAACGGTTGCGCATGACGATCCAGTCGATGTAGCCATTGTCGCGCTTGGCCCGCGTCATCTTCTGCTTCCACACCATCTCGGCGTACTGGCTGGGTCCGATGATCCGCATGCTGTCGCCGTCGACGCGCGCCAGCACGTCCAGATCCATGAAACTGTCGTTCAGCGGCGTGATCAGGGTGTCGGCGTACGAGTGGCCCAAACGGGTGAGGCCGGTGTCGTTGCCCGGCGTGTCGATGACGATGACGTCGTGGAGCGGCGCCAGGTGCGCGATCAGCGAGGACAACCGATCCTCCTCGGCCCGCGCCGCGCCCGCGGGGGTCTCGGGGCTCGCCGTGTCCGCGCGCGCCTCGATCATCTCGTGTACGGGCATGGGCAGCCGGCGCCCGGGCGCCGCCGCGAAGGCGCGCCGGTTGTCCATATAGCGCGTCAGCGTCCCCTGGCGCACGTCCAGATCGATGCTGGCCACCGACCGGCCGAGCTTCAGGAGGGCGACGATCAGATGCATGGACGTGGTGGACTTGCCGCTGCCGCCCTTTTCGTTGCCGACGACGATGACGTGCGCCCCCTTGCCGGCGGTCATTCCCGGCCTCCCCTCAGGCGGGCACCGGCGTTCGGACGGTTGGAAGGAACGAATTCCAGGACCATGCCGTTCCGCACCCGGGTTGTTGGAACAGACCGACTCTAGCGCCCGCCCCGGATCGGGGCAACACGCGCCGGAAGGAACCTTTTTCGTAGGCCCGGGGTGGCATAGCTAAACCTTCCTTCCCGTCCGCGGCGCGGCGTGCGGAATGCCAGCGAAGGTGCCGCAAACCTCCGGCCCCGGCCGGACCGGTCCTGCCAAAACACTAGAGCACATTCCGAGCTGCGTGAATCGGTTTTAGGGATTCCCATTTGGTGGTGGATGTGATTCAACATGCTGGCTGGAGAAGGAGGCCAGCATGGATGGGAATGAGCCTCTCGAACGACCTTCGTGTGCGTGTTGTTGAAGCGGTGCTGGCGGGATCGTCTCGTCGGCGGGCAGCGGCGCGTTTTGGTGTCAGCGTATCGAGCGCGATCCGTTGGGTCTGGTCGTGGCACGAGCGCGGTGATGTTCGCGCCAAACCCCAGGGCGGGGACCGGCGTTCGGGCCGGATCGAGGCCCATGCCGAGTTTCTACTGGACCAGGTTGCGCAAACGCCGGATGTGACCTTGGCGGAGTTGCAGGCCCTGCTGGGGGAGCGCGGCGTAGCGGTGGGCATCGGCACCATGTGGCGGTTCCTCGACCGTCATGGGATCAGCTTTAAAAAAAACCGCGCACGCCGCCGAGCAGGACCGGCCTGACGTCGCCGCGCGCCGGCTGGCCTGGCTCGTCCAGCAACCCGATCTCGATCCCCGCCGGCTGGTGTTCATCGATGAGACCGGAGCCTCGACCAAGATGGCCCGCCTGCGTGGCCGCTCAAAGCGTGGCCAACGCTGCCGTGCCGCGGTGCCGCATGGACATTGGAAGACAACCACCTTCACCGCCGGTCTGCGCTGGGATGGCCTGACCGCCCCCATGCTCCTGGACGGGCCGATGAACGGGGCCGCCTTCCTCGCCTATGTGAAGCAGGTCCTCGTTCCCACCCTGGTACCGGGCGATGTGGTCATTATGGACAACTTGCCTGCCCACAAGGTCTCCGGCGTGAAGGAGGCAATCGAGGCGGCTGGCGCCACGCGAGCGCTCCTGCCGCCTTACTCGCCCGACTTCAATCCGATCGAACAAGCCTTCGCTAAACTCAAGGCCTCGCTCAGAAAGGCCGCCGCCCGCACCGTCGATGACCTCTGGGTTGCCATCGCCGAGGCCATCGAGCTCTTCCCTCCAGAAGAATGTGCAAACTTCTTCGCCAACTCAGGGTATGAACTAAATTGATCGGAAAATGCTCTAGCGGCGGGGCTGGTCTCACTTCGTCCGCCAGAAGTCAACGCCAGACAGATCTAGGGCTAGTCAGGAGCGGTCATCTGGTTTTGGACACCCCCGGCCGCCTGATTACAGTCCAAATGCATTCGGGAACTTAGATCGCAAAGCATGATAGATGATCATGCGCGTGTGAGCGCAATATTTTCCTCCCGGTTTGCACGTTATTCTCTAACGTCTGCGCTCACTGGCCGCCGAGCGAAGCGAGGAGACTGCGCCCCGCAGCAGATCAGCGGTGCGCGTGGAGCGCTGTCTTAGGCTCCGAGTGCTTTGACTCGTCGATAATGTCTGCACGCTCTTCCGAGGTGTCCAGGCGGTGGGTATAGACAAACCGAGGCCCGCCCACTGAGAGCCGTAGAAAATTGACGCGGAACGCCAACCTGCCAAATAGTCTAATTTGCACTCTTGCGTAAGGGTCATTACCTTCGAAACAGATCCCATGGAAGGGTTCGTATTTGCTCGATAAAAGGCGATCGACCCTTATCGAATCTGGTACTGTCTCCATTGTGTACAGGGCTCGTCGCACTTCGGACAATTGCGGTACTTGGTCGTAGATCGCTGTCCCTGCGTGGCACGCCAAGAACTCGAATGCTATCTTCGCGGGGATCAACGGATTCATCATTGGTGCGTTGCTCAGATCCAACTCAACACGGTCTACGCGCCATTTGACGACTTCAAGGCCTGGCGCGACTTCGACCAGTTTGTTCTCCGACGCGTCCTGCAAGGCTGCGACCGCGTTCTCTATAGGGTTCTCTTGGTATCCGGACTTCCTCAGAATCGTTGCTATCGACTTTGTGGCATCGTCGGTTGGCTGAATTATCGAGCCATCGTCGAGCGACTGAGACCGAACCCGGAACTCCCCATTCTGAATATATCCGCGAGCAGCACCAGGCTCGCTGTAGCCAATGTGCGGGTGGCTCTCGACTAACGACTTAGCCAAAGAGGGGATTTGCTCTGACAGGTGTTGTACTGCGAGCAAGATCGAGGGATCCGATTTCGCCGCGGCCTCCAAGTCGTGTCCCAGCCTTGAATTGCAGGAGGAACAGAGGAACTCGCTTGTAAGACGGCCCCCGAGGGCCCGCGGGATAAGGTGCTCCTCGCACAACGGACCTGCGCCCAGGCAAATGATGCAACATTTTCCGGGCCAAGGAACTTTCAACCTCGACCTCCAATTCCCGTAGCCTAATGTCCGCGCTCAGGCCGCGCCGCCGAGCTGCCCAGTCGCCGGAGGGCGCCGCCCCCCCCTACATCAAATACCCGCCCAAATACTGCCGGATGTTCTTTTCCAGCTCGGCGTTGAAGTCCCGCATGAGGGCCTCGATGAGGTCGAACCACATGCGTTCGCGGTCGTTGATGGAGGCGTCCTCGCGCAGGGTGCGCGAGCGCGAGACC
>JADFHR010000278.1 GCA_022567015.1 Pseudomonadota bacterium | reverse complement strand
TGCAGTGGCCCTCCAGGAATGCGCCTTCCTCTATGGACAGGTTTTCGTGCAGGATGTTGCCGACCACGTGGGCGGTTTTCGCCAGGGTGACGGCGCGGGCCTTGATCTGGCCGTTGACCTTGCCATAGACGCGAACCGTGTCGACGACGATCTCGCCCTTAATCGTGGCGCTCTCGCCGATGAGCAGGACCCTGGTGCGGATGTCGCCGTCGATGAAACCATCGACCTGGACCTCGCCGTCGCTCTTCAGATCGCCGACGATACGCAGGTCGGCCCCGATGATCGAGGGTGCCGACGGCTTTCGCGAAACCTGGTCTGCAGGCTTGCTGCCAGGCTCTTTTTTACTCTTGGAAAACATGGCGTCCTGCCTTGATGAACTTCATGGGGTTCTTGGGCTTGCCCTTGAACGTAATTTCGTAATGGACGTGTGCACCCGTACTACGACCGGTGCTGCCAAGCAAACCGATCTTATCACGGAATTTAAGTTGCCGTCCTTTTTTAACAAGGATTTTGTGGAGATGCCCGTAGCGGGTCTTGATCCCGGCCCCGTGGTCGACTTCGACCAGTTTGCCGTATTTGCCGCTCCAGCCCGCGTAGGTGACCACCCCCGGTGCCGTGACGTAGACCGGAGATTTGAAGACGCTGCCCAGATCGACCCCGTAATGGGCGGCCCATTTCCTGTTGATCGGGTCGCGCCGCTTGCCGAAGCGGCTGGTGATGGAAAAGGAATCGAGCGGCGCGCTCAGGGGCACTTTGCGCATTACCGATTCGAGGGCCAGGGAATGCTGAAGGCGGGCGTCCAGGGTGCTGAGATTGGCTTTCAGGCGGTCGGCGGGAAGGGCGTCGGGCTCGACCGCGATGAAGGGGCCCCCTTGCCCCCTGGGCGAGCCGGTATCCGCCTCGAGAAGCCGGTCCGCGGTCAGCCCCGTCAACCGGACCACCTTCTCCACGGACTCGATGTAGGCAACGGTGCGGTCGGTCAGGCGTTGCACCGATTGCAGTTCCGCTTCCTGGAGTTCACCGAGCCGGGTTTCCAGATCGTTGATGTGGCGGCGCATCCGGTTGCCGTCGAACAGGGCCCGGTTACGCTCCGCCAGCGCGGTCTGCAAATCGCCCTCGACCGTGCCCAGGTTGCCCTTGAGAGCGAAGTTGCGGTTTGCCAGGGTGCCCATCCTGTCTTCGATCTGGCGCAACTGCCCTTTCAGGTGCTCGCGCACGGCGATCACCTCCCTGCGTTCCTCATCGGTCGTCGTCAGGCGGTGCGCCACCGACTTCAGGTTTCGCTGGAGGACCGAGTTTCGCTCCACCAGGTTCAGCATCAGGGCGTGGTTTTCCTCCAGATCCAGGGTGATGGAGGTGAACTTCCTCTGATAGGTGACGACCTCGCCGAGGAGGCTGTGGTAGGCGAGGCGGGCATTGGCGATGTCGATGTCCCGGCTGGCGAGGACCTTTTCGTGGAGGACGAGGCTGACAGAGGTGTACGCCGACCAGGCCCCGACCAGTGCGAGCACGCTCACCAGGGTGATCTGCACCCGGCGGGAGACGGGGATATAGGAAATGCGGCCTTTGGAATGAAAGAAAAGATGTCTTTGGGGAAAACGACGTCGTACCCAACGTGCGGACCGGCCCCGCCAGCCATCGCGCAGATGCCGCTCTCTCATTGTCCCCCCCCTGTCCGGATGCGCCGCTGTTTTGACGCTCTTACGGAGAACGCCGCTCTTCATGGACACCACTGTTTTCGGCATCGGACCGCTGAAAGGGCGCCGGGCGGCGTCTCCGTCGTGCATCCGTTTTCCGGCGGAAACCGTATCGATTAGGGGGGGGCCTTGCAAGCCCCGATTGGGCGCATTCCGGCGGCTTGCACCGGGGCGATGGTGGCCCCGCCGGTGCCGGGTGCGCGGGGCCGCGGACGGTTTGGCCGTACACTTTGGCGGCCCCGGGAGGTATGGTCACGCCGAGGGGGCCGAGGGCACGGAAAGGACTTGCCGCGTGAGGGCCAATCGGGGACTGCCCACCGGGCTGAGTTTGCGTACGCCGGCCGGCCTGGCGGCAACGTGGTTCGGGGTGGGATTTCTGCCCAAGGCGCCCGGGACCTGGGGGTCGCTCGCCGCCCTGCCCTTCGCCTGGGCGATCCATCAGACGTTGGGGCGCCCCGGCCTTGCCGCCGCCATCGTCATTGTGTTCGTGATCGGGGTCTGGAGTTCCACGGTTATCGTCGGGCGCGGCGGCAGCGGCGACCCGTCGGCCATCGTCGTCGACGAGGTGGTTGGACAGTGGCTGGTGCTGGTCGTCGTCCACCCGGACGTTTTCCTGTACGCCGCCGGGTTCGTTCTTTTCCGTGCCGCCGATATCGTCAAGCCGTGGCCGGTCTCGTGGGTGGAGCGCAGGGTCAAGGGCGGCCTGGGGGTGATGCTGGACGACGTGGCGGCGGCCGCCTACGCCGCCGCCGTGCTCTACGCCGTCGCCCGATGGCTGGAGCCATGACCATGTTCCCGGACCGGGTGCTGCGCCTGGCCGACGAGATCCTCGCCGCCTGCCGCGCCGGCGGCCTGCGCCTGGCCGTCGCCGAATCCTGTACCGGCGGGCTGGTCGCCGGCGGCCTGACCGCGGTGCCCGGGTCGTCCGACATGATGGAGCGCGGCTTCGTCACCTACTCCGACGCGGCCAAGGGCGAGATGCTCGGCGTGGCGGACTCCGTGCTTGCCGCCCACGGGGCGGTCAGCGCCGAGGTGGCGCGGGCCATGGCCGAAGGGGCGCTGGAGCGCTCGTCCGCCGACCTCGCCGTCGCCGTCACCGGCATCGCCGGCCCGGGCGGCGCCACACCGGCCAAGCCGGTGGGGCTGGTGCACATCGCGGCGGCGCGCCGGGGCCGGGACACCGTGGACGAACGGCACGTCTTCTCCGGCGACCGCGCGGCGGTGCGCCTGCAGGCGGTGGAGGCGGCATTGGTGCTGCTGCTCAGGCAGGCCACGGCGCCCGTCGGCTAAGAACGCGGCTAGGTGTTTAGTCCTGGAGTGTGGTGGTGTAGACATATGTCATCACATGAAGGATGAGTTATGGGCCAGATACTACACGGCAGCGCCAAGACCACGCACGCGATCAGAGC
>JADFHR010000084.1 GCA_022567015.1 Pseudomonadota bacterium | reverse complement strand
GCCGTTGCGGTCGCGTATGCGGCCCGTCGGAGGGCGTCGAAAAGTTTTGACGATGCGCCGCATCGCCTGCAACTTTCCTCCTGCCCGACGAGCCGCCTACGCGATCTCTATGAGCCATGATCAGCGCCCCTTGGTATTAGGCGTGGTTCCGCGTAGGCAAATCTTGCTGGAGGGGTAATTTTTGCCGGGTCGCCGGGGGGAACCGGTACCGTCGGCCTCCGGGGGCCGCGGGGGCGTCCCCCGCATATCGTTGCCGGGGGGACACCCCCCGTGTCCCCCCGGGGGGGCGGTGGACAGGCCGGGACCGGCGGGCGTATGGTCTGGTGGTCGTCGGCAAACCTAAGGGGCGTCCTTCATGGACCACAGTCGCGGCGCCGTCTTCGGCGTCCTTGTTGCCGCTTTTTCGGTTCTTTTCGCCGCCGTGCCCGCCGCCACCCAAGCCGCTCCCGCGGGGGCGGGCGGACTGACGCCCCACCGGATGCTCTATCGTCTGTCCCTGGCCTCGGCGTCCCCCGGGTCGGGCATGACCGGGGCCGACGGCGCCACGGTGTACCGCTTTGCCGAAGGGTGCGACGGTTGGACGGTGGAGAAGCAGACCTACCTGCGCCTCCGCTACGAAGGGGGCGCGGAGGTGGAATCCACCTGGACCTTCGTCAGCTGGGAGTCCAAGGACGGGCTCCGCTACCGGTTCCGCATGCGCCACGACCGTGACGGCAAGACCGTGGAAGTGCTTCAGGGCACGGCGGCCCTGGACCGTCCCGGCGGGGCGGGTGTGGCCCGTTTCCTCAAACCCGCCGATACCACCATCGACCTTCCCGCGGGCACCCTGTTTCCGACCCAACACCTGCGCGCCCTCATCGGTGCGGCCAGGGACGGCGAGAGCCGTTTCGCCCGCGTGGTGTTCGAGGGCGCCAGCCTGGAAGAACCCGAGGAAATCAACGCCATCATGGGCGAACTGGCGGTGCGCGAACGCCAGGCGCTGGCCCGCGCGGCGGGCCTCGACGACGTGCCGGCGTGGCGCATGCGGCTCGCCTTCTTTCCCCTCACCAGCCGGGCCGCGGTGCCGGCGTTCGAGATCGACATCCACTACCGCGCCGACGGCATCGCCGGCGACATGCGCCAGGACTTCGGCGATTTCGCGCTCGATATGACGCCGGGCAAGATCGAAATCCTGGCCCCGCCCGAGTGTTGACCACCCTTGCCAAGACACGGCCCCGCGGGGCGCATCGCCCTTGGCCCGGCGCCGCCTAGAACTTGTCGACCCGCAACTCCAGCGGCCCTTTGGCCTTGACCCACGCGTCAAGCCCGCCGCCCAGGTGGCGGACGTTCTCGATTCCGACGTCGCGCACGGCCTGCAGGGCGAGCGCCGAGCGTTCGCCGAAGGCGCAATAGAGAACCAGCCCCTTGCCCGTCCGGGCGGCCATTGCCGTGAGCAGGCCGCCCGGCTTGATGTACTCGTCCAGTTTCCCGTACGGCACGTGCACCGAGCCGGGAATGACGCCGTCGCGGGCCCGTTCGCCGTCCTCGCGAAGGTCGACGAACACGGCGTCCGGCAACCGCGCAAAGGCCTCCGCCACGGACAGCGTCCCGGCCCGTATATCCGGTTCCGTCTGTGAAAATCCGACCGCCAGGTTGGCCGGCACCACCACGTCCATCTGCTTCGGATCGGGCAGGTCCAGGTTGTCCATGATTTCGGCGTACTGCTCGGCCGAGCCTACCTGAAGACGCGGGTTGTGGGCCCTTTCCTCGCCGATGGTGCTGACGGTGTCGCCCTTGTAGTCGTGGCCGGGGTAGACCAGGGTCTCGTCGGGCAGGGTGAGCAGCTTGTTGAACAGGGAATCGTACGCCGCATGGGCGTCGCCGTGTTGGAAGTCGGTCCTTCCCGTTCCCCTGATCAGCAGGGTGTCTCCGGTGAAGACGCGGTCCGGCAACTGGAAACAGTACGAATCATCCGTATGCCCCGGGGTGTGGATCACCCGCAGGCTGATGGTTTCGATGTCGATGGTGTCTCCGTCGTCGACGCGCATGGAGACCACATCCACCTTGCTTGCCTTCCCCATGACGGTAATGCAGCGTGTGCGGTCGCGCAGGGCGCCGAGGCCGGTGATGTGGTCCGCGTGCACATGGGTGTCGACCGCCTTCACCAGCTTGAGATCCAACTCCTCCAGGAGCTGGATGTAGCGGTCCACCCTCTCGACGACGGGATCGATGATCAGCGCCTCGCCGCCGGCGCGGCTCCCCAGAAGGTAGGTGTAGGTGCACGAGACGCTGTCGAACAACTGGCGGAAGATCATGGCCAAAACCCCCTGCCGCCATCCTATCAGGGCGGGACGGTCAAGGCACGCCCCGGGGGCGTCCCCCGCATAACGTAGCCGGGGGGCACCCCCCTGTCCCCCCGGGGGCGGCGGCTCATCCGGACAGGTTCTAAAAGCGGCGGCGTCTTCCGGAGCCGCACACCCGCGATGGCGGGCGCGGCGTCACGAATAGGCCGCGGTCTTGCGGGTTTCGTGTTCGGGGCCGTACCGGAGCGTCGCCGTGGCGTCGCAGTACAGCTCGTAGAGTGTCTCGATGACGGCGCTCGCCTCGTCGCCGACCAACGAATAATAAATCGTCTGGGCCGACCGGCGGGTTTTAACCAGGTTGTCGCGGCGCAGCCTGGCCAGATGCTGGGACAGCGCCGACTGGCTGAGGCCAACAATTTGTTCCAGGTCGCCAACGCATTGTTCCGCCCGCAAGAGCTGGCAAAGAATGAGCAGCCGGTGCGGGTTGCTCATGGCCTTTAGCAGCGTGCTGGCGCGCCGTGAATTTTCATGGAGTATTTCCAGTTCCATAACCCGTCACCGCATTCCCCTGTTACCGAACCACCTGTCGGCGGAGTGGCCGGAAACACATATTTTTAAATCCGGGTCTGCGCGTGGCCGAACCGCTCACCTGGCCAACACCGTTTTTCGCCGCCGTGTTGCCCGGCTCCCGGTGCGGTGGCCGCGCCCCCTTTCCTCTCAGTCCGAGTATTCGACAACCAAAATGTAATGGACTTGACAATCGCCGACCAGCCAAAACTTCAATTCTTGTTGTGCATCGCAACATCGTGGACCGGTCGGCCGCCATGGCGGGAGACGCCCGCGGACGGTTCCGGCGCGATCGCGCGATTCCCAGGGACTACAACACGTTATGAACGGAATTGGCCGTTTGACGGGGCCCAATTGTGGTTGCCGCCGGGGTCCCTTCAAACGGAAATGAAATCACGAGGGGCATCGGAATGAGATGCTGCGATGCAGCAACTGTTGTGCGGCGCAACAAAATGGTTGCCGCTCGGACGCCGATTTCAAGACAGGTCGGGCAGGTCGGGGACCGGGTCGGGCACCTACTCGGCGGGCGCTTCCTTGAGGGTGGCGCGATGCTTCCGTCCCGCCTCCACGGTACCGGCGACCAGGGTCAGCAGCGGCGGGATGATGGCCAGGGTCAGGATCGCCGACAGGGCAAGCCCGCCGACCACCACCGAACCCAGTCCCCGGTACAGTTCCGAACCGGCGCCCGGGATCAGCACCAGCGGCAACATGCCGAAGACGCTGGTCAGCGTCGACATGAAGATGGGCCGGATGCGGTTGCGGGTGGCTTCGAGGATGGCGTCGGAAACCGCCATGCCGTCGCTGCGGATGTGGAACAACGTCTGGTGGACGAGCAGGATGGCGTTGTTGACCACGATGCCGATAAGGATGACGAACCCGAGCAGGGTCAGCATGTCCAACGGTTGGAAGGTGTAGAGGTTGAGCAGCGCCAGCCCGCCGATGCCTCCGGCGGTGGCCAGGGGCACCGACAGCATGACGATGAAGGGGTAGATGAAGCTTTCGAACAGCACCGCCATCACCAGGTAAACGATGACGATCGCCATCGCCAGTTGTGTCACCATGGCGTCCCAGGTCTGGGTCAGCTTGTCCGCCGTGCCCGACAGACTCAACTTCACGCCCTTGGGCAGGCCCTGGGCCCGCAACTTGTCGATGACCTCCGTCCTCAGGGTGTCCATCGCCGCCTCCAGGGGAACCTTCTCGGGCGGGCGTATCTCCAGGGTGACCGTGCGCACCCGTTCCAGGTGACGGATTTCCGTCGGCCCCACGGTGACCACCACGTCGGCGAGCGAGCTTGCCGGCAGGATTATGCCGGAACGGGTGACCACCGGCAGGTTGGCGATGCCCTGGGTCTCCGTGACCCTGTCCAGCGGCCCCCTGAGCGTCAGGTCCATACGCTTGCCGCCGACGGTGATCTCGGCCAGCCTGAGCCCGTCGTTGAAGACATCCAGGGTGTCTCCCAGTTCGCGGACCGTCACCCCGTTATCGGCGAGCTTCAGGCGGTCGGGGATGATGCGCACCTCCGGGGCGCCCAACTCCAGGCCCGGTTTGGGCCGAATCTGCGTGCCTTGATCGCGCGGCATGGCGTCCTCGATACGGCCGACGGCCCTGAGCGCGACGTCCAGGATCTCCTCCAGTTCGGGCCCGGAGATGTTGAGCTCGATGGAGCGGCTGCCGCCAATGCCGCGGCCGAACAACGACCGCTGGCTGATCATGCCGAAGGTGCCCGGCTCGCGAAAGGCCGCCCGCTGCAAAACCGGAATCAGCTCGTTGACCCGGCTCGGCTCCTCGCTGGCGGCGCCCAGGAAGGTGACGCCGCGGGTCGCGACAAAGAAGAACCGCTGGATCTTCGGCGGCTGGCCGGGTTCCGATTGCGGCCCGGTCTCGCTCGACCACAGGTGCCGGATCTCGGACTCGATGTCCCCGGCGATGTCCGCCGTGGTCTCCAGGTTGTAGCCGGGCGGCGGCGAAATGTGGCCGAACACCAGGTTGCGGTTGCCATCGGGCAGGTAATCGAGCTTGGGCAGGAAGAAATACGTGGCCGACGCGGCGCCGCCGCAGATCACGGCGACGACAAGAACGGCCAGGGCCGGGCTGCGCGCCACGCGGCGGGTGAAGCCAAGCACCGCCCGGACGAAGAAGCGGGCGAAGGGGTCGATGACCGGCAGTCTCACCCGCACCCCGCTTTCCGGCCTGGGATCGCCGAGCAGCCGCCGGGCAAGCGCCGGGATGACGGTGATGGAGACCACAAGAGAGAGCAGAACCGCCATCGAGAGCGCCACCGCGATGTCGCGGAAAAGCTGGCCCACTTCCAGTTTCATCACCAGGATGGGAACGAACACCATCACCGTCGTCAGGGCCGAAACCAGCACCGCGCCCCACACCTGGGAGGTGCCGACAAGGGCCGCCTCGGTGCGCGAATAGCCTTTCTCGCGCAGGCGGTAGATATTTTCGAGGACGACGATGGCGGCGTCCACGACCATGCCGACGGCGAACGCGATGCCGGCCAGCGAGATCACGTTGAGGGAGCGCCCAAGCGCCGCCATGGCGACGAAGGCGCCGATGATGGAGACCGGAATGGCCAGGGAAATCACCAGGGTGGCGCGCACGGAGCGCAGGAAAATCAGCAATATCAGGACCGCCAGGGTGCCGCCCACGTAAATGTTCTGCTGCACCAGATCGATGGCGGAGTTGATGTACACGGTCTCGTCGTAGACCTGTGTCAGGTAAAGGCCGGCGTCGGGGAGGGCCGATTCGTTGAGTTCGTCTATCGCATCGCGGATCCCCTGCATGGTCTCGATGACGTTGGCCCCGGTCTGGCGCACGGCGTTGACGGCGATGGCCGTATCGCCGAGGAAGCGGATGTGCGCCGTCGGCTCCTTGTGGGCAAATTTGACCGTGGCGATGTCACCGACGGTGACCCGCGCCACCCCGCCGGTGGCCGGATCGCGCGTGGTGCGCAGGACCACCCGGCGCGCGTCCTCGAGGGTCGAGATCTCGCCCTGGCTGCGCACCACGTAGCGGCGCTTCCCTTCGTCCACGTAGCCGGCCGAAATGGAGGCGTTGGCGCCGCGCAGGGCGCGCACCAGGTCGGTCACCGTCAGGCCGTACCGGGCCATGCGCTCGGGCTCCACGATCACCTGCAACTCCCGCTCGCTGCCGCCGTAGACATTGGCGCGCGAGACGCCGGGCACCCGTTCCAGGCGGTCCTTGATGACGTCTTCGACGAAGTCGCCGTAACTGTTGATGTCCCGGTCGTTGCCCGCAACCCGGCGCAGGATGATCCAGGTGATGGGGTTGTCCTCTGTGGTCGATGTCTTGAACGTGGGCTCGCGGGCCTCGTCCGGATAGCCGGAGACCCGATCCAGCCGGTTGGCCACCAGGAGCAGCGCCTTGTCCATATCCTGGTTGATGTTGAATTCCAGGGTGATGCGGGCGCGGCCGTCCTGGGACCGGCTGGTGATCTTTTCCAGCCCCTCGAGGCCCTTCAGCTCGTCTTCCTGCCGGTTGACGATCTCGCGCTCGATCTCCGCCGGCGCCGCCCCCGGCCACACGGTCTGAATGCTGATCACGGGCCGGCGCACGTCGGGGGTGAGCTGAATCGGAATCGTGATCAGCGCCACCGCCCCGAACATGAGCACCATGAGAACGGCGGCCATGACCGCCACCGGCCGCCGGATGGAATACTCGATCAGGTTCATCTATCCAGGCTCATTTATGACGTCCCCTTGATCCTCACCTCTTGGCCCGGGAGCAGCCGTTCGTTGCCGCGCACCACCACCAGGTCGCCGATTATGAGTCCCTTCAGGACCTCGAAACGCCCGCCCACCGCCTCGCCAAGCCGGACCGGGCGGATCTGCGCCTTGCCGTCGACGAGGACGAAAACAAGCGTCTTGCCTTTGCGGTTGAGCACCGCGTCCTTATGCACGGTGACCACATCGCGCGGACGGCCGACGGGAATGTCAAGGGTGACGCTCTGGTTGGCGGCAAGCGCCGTCGCCGTATCGTCGAAATGGGGGGTGAAGCGGACCAGGCGGGTGCGGGTCAACGGGTTTTCCTCGGGCACCAGGGCGCGCACGGTTGCCCGGTAGCGGCCGCCCTCGGCTACGGTCACATCGACCATCGTACCCGGGCTCAGGCCGGCGATCCGCGCCGCCGGCACGGCGGCCTCGATTTCCAGGGCCCCATCATTGATCATGGTGACCACCGCCGCCCCGACATCCACATAGGCCCCGACCTCGGTGTGACGGGCGGTGATCACCCCGGGAAAAGGGGCCCGGATGGTGGCGTAGCCGAAGGCGATCTCGGCCAGCTTGAGGGCCGCGCCGGCTTGCTTCAGGGTCGCCTTGAAGACATTGACCATGCTTTCGGCCCTGGCCACCGCCTGGCGCTTGTCGTCCCGCCGCGCCTTGCTGAAGGCCGCGGATTTGCGCAGGTTTTCCAGGCGCTTGAGCTCCTGGGCGGCGAGCTTCAACGCGGACCGGGATTCGGCGAGGCGGGCCCGGGCCTCGGCCACCTGGGCGGCGCGCACCTCCCGTTCCCAGACCAGGCTGTCGGAAACCAGCTCCGCGATGACGTCGCCGGCCTTCAGGCGGTCGCCCACCCGGACCTTGATCGAGGCCACCGGCCCCTTGATCCGGGCCGCCACGACGGTCTTCTGGTATGCCACCAGCCGTCCGATCACCGGCAGGGTCTGTCTCAGGGGTTCCCTCAGCACCGCGTCCACGCCGACCATGGCCGGCGGTCGCTGTGCCGGCGCCGGCGCCGCGGGAAGGGCCAGGGCGAGGGCGGCAAGAATCACCGCCGCCAGGCGGCCGGCAACACCCGCCCGGGGCCTCGCAGGGAACCGGGGACCTTTCACTGGATCGTGCATGTGAGTCCGGGATCGCATCCTTCGTACCAAATGCCGGCAACCCGCGTCTTGAATTCTGTAAGGGCCGTCCGCCGGCAAACGACGGCGGACCCAGAATAAACTAGACTGGACCGTCTAGTCTAATCTATGATGAAAGCGGTGCGGGATCAATAGGCAATCAGTAGGCGTGTGATGGCCCGGAGTTCCACCGCCGCGAAACACGGCGCGGAAAACGGCGCCGCGCGGAGCAAGCGCGACTCCATTCTGGACGCCGCGACCCGGGTCTTCCTCGGCTGCGGGTACGGCGACGCCAGCATGGACGCGGTCGCCCGCGAAGCGGGGGTCGCCAAACAGACGATCTACAGCTATTTCGACGGCAAGGACGCCCTTTTCGAGGCCATCGTCCGCGACAAATGCGACCAGCTGCTCGAGCCCATCGGCCTGCCCGAAGCCCGTGGCAATGACCCGGAAACGGCGCTGGCCCGCACCGCCCGGCGGTTCCTTGACGTGGTGTTGGCGCCCGAAGGCATGGCGCTTTTCCGTGCCCTGGTGGCGGAGTGCGGCCGCTTCCCGAACCTGGCCGAAGCCTTTTACCGGTCCGGCCCCTTGTTGGCGGCGGGCAACCTGGCCGACTATCTGGCCGAGTTGGACCGCAAGGGAATCCTCAAGGTTGACGATCCCCTGCGTGCCGCCCGCCTGTTCTTCGCCTTGCTGCGCGGTGATTTGTATATTCGCCGGCTGCTCGACCTCGATGCCGAGCCCAAGCCGGCGGAGGTGGAGCGCGCCGTCGCCGACGCGGTAAGGGTCTTCCTGGCCGCCCACGCCCGGCGGTAACGCCCCGCTCCCCGCTGCCGGCGGTAGAGCGGACCGCACGCCGGCCATGAAATTACGGTTGAACACGGTGACGATTCGGCGAAAATGCCCGCGCGGCCGAACCACGGTGCGAAAAACCGGATTCCCTGATGAATAATACCCATATGCGCATACGGCCTATACCAGCCGGAACCCCTGGAGTGTAGCGCCCATGCTGTCGTTCATTGCGCCTTTGTCGTCCCCCCGGGGGCCGCGGGGGCGTCCCCCGCATACCGTAGCCGGGGGGACACCCCCCTTGTCCCCCCGGGGGCCGCGGGGGCGTCCCCCGCATACCGTAGCCGGGGGGACGACACCCCCCTTGTCCCCCCGGGGGATACGCGCCGGGTGCCTGGCGGCGGCCCTGGCCATGGCGGGGATCGGCCCGGCGGCGGCGGATTTCATCGGCCACGGGGGCATGGTGCGGGCCCTCGCCGTGTCGCCCGACGGCAGCCGTGTGCTCACCGGCAGCTTCGATTACACCGCACGGCTTTGGGACTTCGTCGATCAGACGGAAGTGGGCGTGCTCGACGCCCACGATGGGCCGGTGAATGCGGTCGCCTTCCTCCCCGACGGCAAGCGGGCCTTGACCGCCGGCAACGACAGGACGGTGATCCTGTGGGACCTGGAGACCGTGAAACCCGTGCGCCGCCTGACCGGTCACAAGGGTCCGATCATGGCTCTGGCGGTCACCGCGGACGGCACCGTCGCCGCCTCGGGCGCCTGGGACCGTTCGGTGCGGCTGTGGAACCTTTCGACCGGGGCCGCCCTCAGGACCATCAAGCAGCCCGCCGATGTCAACACCCTGGCCTTCCTTGCGGACGGCAAGGTGCTGGTGACCGGGGGCCACGACGGGGTGGTGCGGCTGTGGGACGTGGCCAGCGGGCAACCGCTGGGCAAGTTGGTGGGACACACCTTGGCGGTCACCCAGTTGGCGGTGTCCGCGGACGGACGGCGCCTGCTGTCGGCGGGAATCGACAAGACCTTGCGGCTGTGGGACGTGGCCGAGCGCAGGCAGATCCGCGTCATGTCCGGGCACGAAAAACAGATCTACGGCATCGCCTTCGCCCCCGACGGGAAGACGGCGCTTTCGGCCGGCCGCAAGGGGTTCCTGGTCCACTGGAACCTGGACACGGGGAAACCGATCCGCTCCATCCCCGCCCACGACGAGATCGTCTGGGCGGTGGCCTTTACGCCGGACGGGCGTTTCGCCCTCACCGCCAGCTCGGACGAAGTCGTGCGCGTGTGGCACCTGGCGACCGGCGACCGCATCGGCATCCCGGACGAGGACACGACGGAGCCCAAGCCGTGGCTGACGAGCAGCCATGCGGGGGCGAAGATGTTCCGCCGGTGCGCCCGCTGCCATTCCCTTTTGGTGGACGGGCGCAAGCGCTCGGGTCCCAGTTTCGCCGGCCTCTTCGGCCGCCGCGTCGGCACCCTTCCCGGCTATAACTACTCCCAGACCCTCAGGGACGCCGATTTCGAATGGAACGAGCAGACCCTGTTCACCCTGTTCCACAAGGGACCGGAGGTGTTCCTGCCGGGGACCAAGATGCCGGCGCAGCGTGTCCCGGACGATGAACAGCTGGGGCACCTGATCGACTATCTGCGCGAGATAACGGCGTCCGCGCACGCCGGGGACAAGCCCGCAAATTAGGCGCCCATGGCGCCCCTCCGGGCCGCCGCGGGCGCAGACCGAAACGGGCGCCAGTACCCTCTATCACAACAGGGTGGTACTAGACGGCGGTGGCCATCGCCCCGTCTTTCGAGCACAATGCGCCGCCACCCGTTCACCATTCCGCGTGCGCCCCGCCATGACCACCTTGCTGTACAGCCATCCCGCCTGCGTCGAGCACGATCCCGGCGCCCACCACCCGGAGAACCCCGCCCGCCTCGAGGCGGTGCTGGCGGCGCTCGACTCCGATGAGTTCGCCACGCTCGACCGCCGTGAGGCGCCCCAGGCGGACATCGCCGACATCGAGCGCGTGCACGCTCCCCAGTACGTGGCGTCGGTCTTCGACGCGGTCCCCAAATCCGGCCACGTGCATCTCGATCCCGACACCGTGCTGTCGCCGGCCTCCGGCGAGGCGGCGCTGCGGGCGGCGGGCGCGGTCACGGCCGCCGCCGCCGCGGTCATCGGCGGCGAGGCCGACAACGCGTTTTGCGCGGTGCGGCCTCCGGGGCATCATGCCGAGGCCGCCCAGGCCATGGGATTCTGCGTCTTCAACAACGTCGCCGTGGCGGCCGGGCACGCGCGCGCCGTGCACGGGCTCGAGCGGGTCGCGGTCGTCGACTTCGACGTGCACCACGGCAACGGCACCCAGTCCGCCTTCGAGCGCGACGCCGGCCTGTTTTACGCCTCCAGCCACCAGTCTCCCTTCTACCCGGGCACCGGCAGCGAGGCCGAGGAAGGGGTGGGCAACATCGTCAACGTGGAGCTTGCGCCGGGCAGCGGCTCGGCCGAGTTCCGCGCCGGCTGGAGCGGGCGCATCCTGCCCCGGCTCAAGGATTTCGCGCCGGAGCTGCTCATCATCTCGGCCGGGTTCGACGCCCATGTCCGCGATCCGCTGGCCCAGATCAGCCTGACCGAGGACGATTACGCGTGGCTGACCCGGGAACTTATGGCCGTGGCCGCGGAATGCTGCGCCGGACGTGTGGTCTCGGCGCTGGAGGGCGGCTACGACCTGGAATCCCTTGCCGCCAGCGCCGCGGCCCACGTGCGCGTGTTGACGGGAGGTTGATCGGGGAGACCGGCCAACCCCTTGCCCTTGCACCGGTGGCTCCGTACACTTGCGGGCCCGATCCGAGGAACGGCCATGGCGGACGACAAAATCCCGTCCGATATCGCCCGATTGAGCTTCGAGGACGCGCTCTCCCAACTGGAGACCATCGTGCGCCAGCTCGAGGACGGCAAGGGCGAGTTGGACCAGGCGATCAAGACCTATGAACGCGGCGCGCAGCTCAAACGCCATTGCGAGGCGAAACTCCAGGAAGCCCAGATCAAGGTCGAGAAGGTCGTCCTCGGCCCCGAGGGCGCGGTGGGCGTCGAGCCCATGGACGCGGACTGATACCAAGGAACGCTGATCATGACCCATAGAGATCGCGTAGGCGGCCCGTCGGGCAGGAGAAATGTTGCAGGCGATGCCCCGCATCGTCAAAACTTTTCGACGCCCCCGACGGGCCGCATACGCGACCGGAACGGCGGCTTACCAAGGCTTTCGGACGGCGTCGCGCACGCTTCGCGATGCCCCGCATCGCCACAGCGCACGCTTAGGGCCGAAAACCTTGGTAAGCCGGCTC
>JADFHR010000277.1 GCA_022567015.1 Pseudomonadota bacterium | reverse complement strand
TCGCGTAGGCGGCCCGTCGGAGGGCGTCGAAAAGTTTTGACGATGCGCCGCATCGCCTGCAACTTTCCTCCTGCCCGACGAGCCGCCTACGCGATCTCTATGGGTCATGATCAGCGACCCTTGGTATCAGTCGTCGGTGAAGACGAAGACCTGTCTCTCGTCCACGGACACCGAGACCAGGGTGCCGGGGTCGGGCAGGAAGACCCCGGGCACGTGGGCGTGCAGGACAACCTCGGCGCCGTCGGGGCCGGCGGCGCCCAGGTGGACGTGGCTGGAGCGGCCCAGCAGGTGGGCGGAGATGACCCGCGCCGGCGTGGCGTTCCTTTCCGGGCCCCGGGCGCCGGCGGAGGGGCCGTTGGTCCCGGCCACGGCCAGGCGCAGCCCCTCGGCGCGGACAAGAACATGCGCCTGCCGGCCGTCCGCCACGCCGGGCGTCGCCAACGGGCCCACGGGCGTATGCACGCGGCCGCCTTCGACCACCCCGGCGAACCGGTTGACCTGGCCGAAGAGGGCGGCGACGAACCGATCCGCCGGCCGGAAATAGATTTCCATCGGGGTGCCGGCCTGGATGATCCGGCCCTCGTTCATGACCGCGATGTGATCGGCCATGAACATGGCCTCTTCGGGGTTGTGGGTGACCATCAAGGTGGTGACGCCGGTTTCGGTGAGCAGGCCGAGGGTTTCCTCGCGGACCTGGAGGCGCAGGTTCACGTCGAGGTCGGAGAAGGGCTCGTCCAGCAACAGCACCCGGGGCTCCGGCGCCAGGGCGCGAAGCAGGGCGACGCGCTGCTGCTGGCCGCCCGACAGGGTATGGGGATAGGCGTCGGCGAAGCCGGCCATGCCGGCGCGGGCCAGGGCTTCGCGCGCCCATTGCAGCCGCCCGGGCGCAGGGTCCGACAGGCCAAAGGTGATGTTCTCGAACACGGTCATATGGGGAAACAGGGCGTGGTCCTGGAACATCAGGCCGATGCCCCGTTCTTCCGGCGGCACGTGGCGCCGGTCATCGCCATCGGCAAGGACGCGCTCGCCCAGGGCGACCCGGCCGTGTTGCACGATCTCCAGCCCGGCGGCGATCCTCAGCAGGGTCGTCTTGCCGCAACCCGACGGGCCTAAAAGGCAGGTCAGCTTTCCCGCCGGGGCGCCGAGCGAGGCGTCGAGGACCACGGCGCGGCCGTCGTAGGCATGGGTAATGCCGGTGAGGCTGAGCCCATTCACGGCGTTGCGCCCGCGCCGTCGGGGGCGCCGGTGTGGCCGGGGCGCGAGCGTCCGATCGTGCGGCTCAACAGGATCACCGGCAGGATGCCCGAAGCGACGATTGTCAGCGCCGCCAGGGAGCTTTCCGCGAGAAGCTCGTCGGACGCATACTGATGGACGAAGGTGGCCAGGGTGTGAAAATCGAACGGCCTGAGGATCACCGTCATCGGCAGTTCCTTCATGCAGTCGACGAAGACGAGGATCGCCGCCGTCAATACGCTGCCGCGCATGACCGGCAGGTGCACGCGGCGCAGCGTGGCCATGGGTCCGGCGCCCAGGGTGCGGGCGGCGCCGTCCATGCTGGCGGTCACCTTGGACAGGCTCGCCTCGATGGTCCCGAACGAAAGCGCCAGGAAGCGCACCACATAGCCGATAATGATGACGAAGACGGAGCCACTGAGAAGAAGCCCGGTGGAAATGCCGAAGACGGAGTCCAGGATGCCGTCGACCGTGTTGTCGAGCCAGGCCGTGGGCAGGACGACGCCGATGGCGAGCACGGCGCCGGGCACCGCGTAGCCGAGGCTGGCGAAGCGGGTCGCCGCCGTCACCACCGGTCCGCCGCGCAGCCGCGCCCCGTAGGCCATGAAGGTCCCCACCGCCACCGTGATCACGGCGGCTATCGAGGACAGCCCAAGGCTGTTGGCGGTGTAAGTCAGGAAATCGGCTTCCAGGGTGTCCGCGTAATGGGTCAGGGCATAGCTCCCGAGCACCCCGGTGGGGACGGCGAAGCCGAGGACGACCGGGGCCAGGCAGGCCAGGGTCGCCAGCGTCGCGGGCCCGCCGCGCAGGGGATAGCCCGGGAGCGCCCGGTACCTGGTCGACGTGTGGTGATAGCGCCGTCCCCGCCGGCCGCGGCGCTCGAGATGGATGACCACGAGCACGAACAGCAGCAGCACCGAGGCCAACTGTGCGGCGCCCGACACGCTGTTCATGTTCAGCCACACGTCGAAGATGCCGGCGGTGAAGGTGGCGACGGCGAAATAGTCCACCGTGCCGAAGTCGTTCAGGGTCTCCATCAACACCAGGCTGAGCCCGATCACCAGGGCCGGCCGGGCCAGGGGCAGGGCGACGCGGAAGGCGCTGCGCCAGGGGCCGTGGCCAAGGGTGCGGCTGACCTCGAGGACGCACACGGACTGTTCCACGAAGGCGGCCCGCGACAGAAGGTAGACGTACGGGTAGAACGCCAGGGTCATGACGGCGATGGCGCCCCCGAGGGAGCGGATTTCGGGGAACCAGTAATCGCCCTTGGTGGTCCAGCCGAACGACGCGCGCACGGCCTCCTGCACGGGGCCGGCGTACTCCAAAAGGTCGGTGTAGACGTAGGCGACCACATAGGCCGGGATGGCCAGGGGCAGAAGCAGCGCCCACTCGAAGATGCGCCGGCCGGGGAAGCGGCACATGGTCACCAGCCACGCGGTGCCGGCGCCGATGACCAGGGTGCCGAGGCCGACACCGACCATGAGCAATAACGTGGTGCGGATGTACAACGGCAGCACGGTGGACGCCAGGTGCCCCCACACGCTTTCGCCCGGCGTCAAGGCCAGCCCGATCACCGCGGCAATGGGGATCGACGCCGCAACCGCGACCAGAACCGTGCCCAGGGTCCAGCCGTCGATGCGCCGGAAGGCCCCGGCGGCGCCGCCAAACCGTGTTCCGGCCAAACCCAAACCGCGTTCGCTCCTTATCCTTCCCCCCGGGGCGCCGGATGGCCGCCGCCCGGGGGGCCATCGGGGGATGTCCCCCCGGTCATCGGAAATGCGGGGGGCGCCCCCGCGACCTCCGGGGCGCCACCGGGGGGTGTGCCCCCCGTCACCGTATGCGGGGGGCGCCCCCGCGACCCCCGGGGGGCCACCGGGGGGTGTCC
>JADFHR010000276.1 GCA_022567015.1 Pseudomonadota bacterium | reverse complement strand
GCGTATGCGGCCCGTCGGAGGGCGTCGAAAAGTTTTGACGATGCGCCGCATCGCCTGCAACTTTCCTCCTGCCCGACGAGCCGCCTACGCGATCTCTATGAGTCATGATCAGCGCCCCTTGGTATTAGCCCTTCCCACGCGAGCCTCCCGGTGCCGGTTGACCCCGGCCGTACGCCGGACCATAAATCCCCGACGCCAACGGTTCGACCTGGAGGCCCCCATGGACACGACTCCGGCACTGGACGACATCGGCGCCTGCGTCTTCGACGCCTACGGCACCCTGTTCGACGTGGCGGCGGCGGCGGCGCGCTGCCGCGACGACCTTGGCGACAAGGCCGGCCCGCTCGCCGTCCTGTGGCGCACCAAGCAACTGGAGTACACGTGGCTGCGCAGCCTCATGGACGAATACGTGGACTTCTGGCAGGTCACCGGAGACGGCCTGGATTACGCCATGGCCACCCTCGGCATCGGCGGCGATGTGCGGGCGCGGCTCATGGACCTGTATATGCGCCTGGACGCCTATGGGGAGGTCAAGGACGTGCTGGGCGGCCTCAAGGCGGCCGGTATCAAGACGGCGATCCTGTCCAACGGCGCCCCGGCCATGCTGGAGGCGGCGGTCAAGAACGCCGGCATCGACGATCTGCTCGACGACGTGTTGTCGGTGGACGCGATCGGCGTCTACAAGCCCCATCCCCGCGTCTATCAAATGGCGGTGGACGGCCTGGGCGTGGCGGCCGGGCGCATCTGCTTCATGTCGTCGAACGCCTGGGACGTGTCCGGCGCCGCCAACTTCGGCTTCCGCGTCGTCTGGGTCAACCGCTTCGGACAGCAGCGCGAGCGCCTCCCGGGCGCCCCCGAGCACGAAATCTCCACCCTGGCGGAACTCCCCGCCCTCCTCGGATTGTGACCCGCGAACACGGCACCGGCGGCAACGGCGGAGGCGCCTACCGCGAACGCACGTACTCGTCCCAGGACGGGCTCGCGCTCTATTACCGGGACTACGGCGACCGCCTTTCGTCCGCCACGCCGGTGCTGTGCCTGGCGGGGCTGACGCGCAACTGCAAGGACTTCCACGACCTGGCGCTCCGTCTTTCGGCCGGCCGCCGGGTGCTGTGTCCCGATTACCGGGGACGGGGCCGCTCCCAATACGACCGCGATTGGCGGCGCTACGTCCCCGCCACCTACGTCGACGACCTGCGCCACCTGCTGGCGGCGGCCAATGTGCACGCGGTGGTGGTGGTCGGCACGTCGCTGGGCGGCATCCTGGCGGCGGCCATGGCGGTGGCCATGCCGTGCGCCGTGGCCGGCGCGGTGCTCAACGATATCGGTCCCGATATCGATCCCCGGGGGATGGCGCGCATCATCGCCTACATCGGCGACGACCGCCCCCAGCCCGACTGGGCGGCGGCGGCGCGCCACCTGCGCCAGACCTTGCCGGACCTTCCCGTGCACGGCGAAGAGGGCTGGCTCACCTTCGCCCGCAACACCTACCGCGAGGGGGACGACGGGCGGTTGCACTTCGACTGGGACCCGGCGTTGATCAAGCCCCTGCTCCGCGGCGCCACCACCACCACCGGCCTTTGGCCCGTGTTCAGGGCGCTGAGAGGGGTGCCGGTCCTGGCCGTGCGCGGCGCGAAGTCGGACGTCCTCGGCGCGGCGACGTTCGCCCGCATGGCCGAGGAGCTGCCCGGCCTGGCGCGGATCAGCGTGCCCGGCGTCGGCCATGTGCCCGACCTGGCGCAAGCGGACACCCTGGAGGCCATTCATGCCCTGCTCGCCCGCGCCTGATCTCCCCACCTTCGCCGATGTGAAGGACGCCGCCCTGCGCCTGCGCGGCCACGCGGTGAGGACGCCGCTGGTCGAATCGGCGCGTCTCAACGAACAATTGGGCGGCCGCCTGTTGATCAAGGCGGAGATGCTTCAGCGCGTAGGCGCGTTCAAGTTTCGCGGCGCCTACAACCGCATTTCCAGGATCGACGAGGCGGCGCGGCCGCGGGGCGTGGTCGCGTATTCATCGGGCAATCACGCCCAGGGCGTGGCGGCGGCGGCGGCCCTGTTCGGCATCCCGGCCCTGATCGTCATGCCCGAGGACGCCGCCGCCAGCAAGATCGCCGGCACCCGCGCCTATGGCGCCGAGATCGTGTTCTACGACCATGCACGGGAAAGCCGCGACGAGCTGGCCGAAGGGCTGGCCGCGGACCGGGGCGCCACGTTGGTGCGGCCCTATGACGATCCCTACATCATTGCCGGACAGGGAACGGTCGGCCTGGAACTGGCGGCCCAGGCGAGGGAAATGGACGCCCCTCTGGACGCCGTGCTGGTGCCGTGCGGGGGCGGCGGACTGGTCGCCGGTTGCGCCCTGGCCCTGGCCGAGGAAAGCCCGGACACCGCCATCTATGCCGTCGAGCCCGAGGCGTTCGACGACACGGCGCGGTCCCTGGCCGCCGGCAAGCGGCTTCGCGTCGCCGCCGGCGCCCGGTCGTTCTGCGACGCCCTTCAGCCGCCGACCCCGGGTGAGTTGACGTTTGCCATCAATATGCGTCTTCTCGCCGGCGGCCTGGCGGTCGGCGACGACGTGGTGGCCCGGGCCATGGCGACGGCGTTCACCCATTTCAAGCTGGTTGCGGAGCCCGGCGGCGCGGTGGCGCTGGCGGCGTGCCTGAGCGGCGCGTTCGATTGCCGCGGCAAGACGGTGGCGGTGGTTTGTTCCGGCGGCAACGTGGATGCGGACGTCTTCCGCGCCGCCCTGGCCGGGGCGGAGTAATTCAAGCACGGCCCCCCCTGCCGGGGGCGGGTGGAGATCAGAGTCCGGTCACCAATTTCTTGGCGTCGTCGCCTTTGGATGGCGCGGTGGGCTTGGAATCGTCCTTTGGCGAAGCGTCCGAGTCGGTGCTCACCAGGTTGATCTTGCCCTCGCCCAGGAATTCGCCCTCGCCCAGGCGCTTGCAGTGACCCTCGAGGAATGCGCCTTCCTCTATGGACAGGTTTTCGTGCAGGATGTTGCCGACCACGTGGGCGCTCTTGGCCAGGGTGACGGCGCGGGCCTTGATCTGGCCGTTGACCGTGCCATAGACGCGAACCGTGTCGCCGACGATCTCGCCCTTAATCGTGGCGCTCTCGCCGATGAGC
>JADFHR010000275.1 GCA_022567015.1 Pseudomonadota bacterium | reverse complement strand
GCGACCGGAACGGCGGCTTACCAAGGCTTTCGGACGGCGTCGCGCACGCTTCGCGATGCCCCGCATCGCCACAGCGCACGCTCCTAGCCGAAAGCCTTGGTAAGCCGTCTCTATGGGTCATGATCAGCGACCCTTGGTATGAAGCGGCGATGTCCGCGCCGGCGGGCCGGCCGGTCAGGGCTCGCGGAATTCGTCGACGGAAGGCAGGGCCAGGTAGCGCAACAGCTTTTCTTCGCGCCGGCCCCGGCTGACGCTGTCGAGGATCAGGCCGCAGGCGAGGCAGAGGAACGCGATCAGCATCATCCCCGTGGTCAGAACCGCGGTCGGGAAGCGCGGCACCAGGCCGGTCTCGAAGTAGGTGACGAACAGGGGCGCGGTCAACGCCACCGAAAGCGCCGCCAGCACGGCGAACAGGAAGGAAAAGAATTTGATCGGCCTGGTTTCCTTGAGCAGCACGAGAATGACCCTGAGGATCCGTAAGCCGTCGCGCACGCTCCTCAGCTTGCTCGCCGATCCGGCGGCGCGCGTTCCGTACGGCGTCGCCATCTCGCCCACCGGCAGGCCCAGATCCAGACAATGGATGGTCAGCTCGGTCTCGATCTCGAAACCGGCCGCCAGGGTCGGGAAGGACTTGATGAAGCGGCGCGAGAACACCCGGTATCCCGAAAAGATGTCGGTGAACTGGCGGCCGAACAACAGGGCCACGTACCCGGTGAACAGCCTGTTGCCGAAACGGCGGGCGCCCGGGAAAGGGTCGCCGCTTTCCGGCGCGCCCGCGTCCATGCGGGTCCCCACCACCATGTCCAGGTTCTGCTCCACCAGCAGCGCGATCATCTTCGGCGCGCTGTCGGCGTCGTAGGTGCCGTCGCCGTCGGCGAGGACGTAGATATCGGCCTCGATGTCGGCGAACATGCGGCGCACCACATACCCCTTGCCGCGCCGTTGTTCGTGGCGGACAAGGGCGCCGGCGGCGGCGGCCTCTTCGCCCGTGCGGTCGTCGGAGGCGTTGTCGTAGACATAGACCGTCGCCCCGGGAAGCACCCTGCGGAACCCCGAAACCACCGATCGGATGGCGGCTTCTTCGTTGTAGCAGGGCAGCAGGACGGCGATTTTCGGATTTTTCATCGTCAGGTCCCAGCGCCTCCCCGTTCCTGCCGCGACACTCCCCGGGGCACCATAAAGGGCGCCATTGGGCGGTGCAAGGTTGGCCCAGGGACGGCGGAAAAGGTCGGAATCCCAGCCTTTCCGCCGCCCCTCGCCATGGGTCCCTTGTGCCTGTACCATGGGGTCCGGTCGCCGTGGTTGGGAGGACGACGCCGTGCCCGATTCCGGTTCAAACACCCTGGCGGGGATCGATCTACTGGCTGGGCTGACGCCCGAGCAATTGAGCCGGTTGGAGCGGTTGTGCCGGTGGAAGCGCTACCCCGCCCGGGAACAGATCATCGACCGCCAGAGCGAGACCCGCGACGTTTTCTTCATCATCAGCGGTCGCGTGCGCGTGGGCAATTACTCGGTTTCGGGACAGGAGATCACCTTCAGCGACATGGCCGAAGGCAGCCACTTCGGGGAGCTGGCCGCCCTCGACGGTCAGCCCCGTTCGGCGAGCGTCATGGCGTTGAGCGACAGCCTGATCGCGTCCATAGCGCCGGAGCATTTTCTGGGGATGCTGGAAAAGTACCCGTCCGTGGCCCTGAAGGTCATGGTGCATCTGGCCCAGATGGTGCGCATCACCACCGACCGCGTCATGGACCTGAGCACCCTGGGGGCGACCAACAGGGTGCATGCCGATCTCCTGCGCCGGGCGCAGGAATTCGCGGACGGCGGCAACGAGGTGGTCATCCATCCCATCCCCGTGCACGGGGACATCGCCAGCCGCGTCAGCACCACCCGCGAAACCGTCGCCCGGGTCATGAACGACCTGGCCCGCCAGGGCATCGTCGAGCGCAGGAAAGACACCTTCGTCATCCGCGGCATGAAGCGCCTGCAGGACATGGTCGAGGAAGTCCGCGGCGAATAGGTCCCGAGGGCCCGGTCTGCGCCGCGCCCCGGCGGCGGAACTTCCCGTTTAAAAAAATGCCCCTCCTGTGACGGCGGTCACAGGAGGCGGAAGCGAACCGTGCCATTCTTCGCCTGGGAACAACCGGTCGAACAGCGGTTCGGCCGGGGGAATGGAAAGAAACACCGTGATGACGACCTGGAAGGCAATTGTGGTCGCGTTGCCCCTGGTGCCGGCTTCGGCGGCGTCGATGCCGCCGGCGGCGTTCCGGGGCGTACCGGACCTCGGGAGCGTTTCCACCGTCTCGGGTGAAACCGCCACTCCCGTAATGTGAACCTCCCAACCCCTTACGACCCAGACTTCGGCCGCCCTTGTGGCGGCCTTTTTTCTTGCGGCCGGGCGCCCGGTTTGACTCGGCCAATCCGATCCTCCATCATTTGCCGACGTTGATGGCGCGCCCTTTTTGCTGCGGTCCCCCGGCACCGTGTTCACCCTGACGACGACGGCGATCGCGGCGGGGTTCCGCGACGAAGGGCCTGAAAACCGGCAGGCACCATGGCCAAGACCATCCTCATCGTCGAGGACAACGAACTCAATATGAAGCTGTTCAACGATCTGTTGCAGGCCCACGGCTACGACACCGTGCAGACCAAGGACGGCAAGGACGCCGTGGAGCTGGCCCGCAGCCACCGCCCCGACCTCATCGTCATGGATATCCAGATGCCCGAGATCTCCGGGCTCGAAATCGCGCGGGCGCTGAAGGCGGACGCCAGGCTCAGGCACATCCCGATCATCGCGGTCACGGCCTGCGCCATGAAGGGGGACGAGGAAAAAATCCTCCAGGGGGGCTGCGACGGCTACATCGCCAAGCCCATTTCCGTTCCCCACTTCCTGAAAACGGTGGCCCGGTTCCTGGACTGACAGCGAAAGGTCTGACAGCGAAAGTCAAGACCATCGGGTCGTCTCGACCCGGGAAGCCCGCGACCGCGGGCCTTTGCCTTGCGGCGGGTTATACCAAGGGTCGCTGATCATGACTCATAGAGATCGCGTAGGCGGCTCGTCGGGTAGGAGGAAAGTTTCAGGCGATGCGGCGCATCGTCGAAACTTTTCGACGCCCTCCGACGGGCCGCATA
>JADFHR010000083.1 GCA_022567015.1 Pseudomonadota bacterium | reverse complement strand
TCCTCTTCGCTCAATGTTTCACCTTCATTCAGCACCACAAATGCTTTGATGGCTTCATCGCGAATCGAATCTTTAATACCCACAACCACGATGTCCTGAATTTTCGGGTGCGCGGCGATAATATTTTCCAGCTCCACGCAGGAGACATTCTCGCCGCCACGTTTAATCATATTGCAGCGGCGATCGACGAAATAAAAAAAGTCCTCTTCGTCGCGGTATCCGGTATCGCCGGTATGCAGCCAGCCATCGGCTTCCAGCACTTTCGCAGTGGCTTGTGGGTTGAGAAAGTACTCTTTGAAGATGGTTTTCCCAGGTATGCCTTTAATGCAGATTTCACCGATCTCACCAGCCGGGAGCGGGCGATTGTGATCGTCGCGGATCTCCGCTTCGTAGCAAAACCCCACCCGACCAATCGACGGCCAGCGTCGTTTATCGCCAGGACGATCGCCGATAATGCCCACAATGGTTTCCGTCATCCCATAAGACGTCAGCAAGCGAACGCCGAAGCGTTCACAAAACGCATCTTTTTCCTGCTCCGACAAGTTGAGATAAAACATCACTTCCCGCAGGCGGTGTTGCTGATCGTTCGCTGAAGGCGGCTGTACCATCAACGTACGGATCATCATCGGAATACATTCGGTAACGGTGGCGCGGTACTTCTGTACCTGTCCCCAGAAGGCGCGGGCGCTGTATTTCTCGACCAGCACAAAGGTGGCCCCGGCAGAAAACGCCGCCATCGCCGCAGTACACTGGCAATCGATATGAAACGCAGGCATTACCGTCAGGTAGACGTCATCGTCACGCAGTGCACACTGCCAGGCGGAGTAATATCCAGCGAAGCGCAGGTTGTAATGGGTAATCACCACACCTTTCGGTCGGGAGGTGGTGCCGGAGGTGAAGAGAATTTCCGCCGTATCGTCAGTCGATAGCGGCGGTGCATAGCACAAGGTGGCAGGTTGTTGATTTTTCAGTTGAGTAAACGAACTCACGCCATCATCAGCGGGAAGTGCCACATCTGTCAGGCAAATGTGCCGCAATTGAGTGGCATCTTCCTGCTGAATCTGTTGATACATAGGATAGAATTGCGCACTGGTCACCAGCAGGCACGCCTGGCTATTTTGCAGGATCCACGCGCTTTCCTCGCACAACAGGCGGGCGTTAATCGGCACCATAATCGCGCCAATTTTTGCCAGCCCGAACCAGCAAAAGATAAATTCCGGGCAGTTGTCGAGATGTAGTGCAACCTTGTCGCCTTTGCGAATCCCCAGCGTATAAAACAGGTTTGCCGTGCGGTTAATCTCCTGATTTAACTCAAGATAACTATACCGGTTAACGACTCCGCCGCTGGATTCACAAATCAGCGCCGTTTTATGACCGTAAACGTCCGCAAGATCGTCCCACATTTGACGTAGATGTTGTCCGCCAATGATATCCATTGCACCTCTATCCATTTTTGTTCGTTTGTTATTGGGCGGGCGCTAGTCAGGCAAGCCGACTGACGCCACGCGTTTAGTCCTCAACTTTGGCCAGACCTTTGCTGACCAACTCCTGAATGTCGTTTTCGCTGTAGCCGATATTTTTCAAAATGGCAGCCGTGTCCATGCCATGTGAGGGCATTCCGCGCCAGATTTGTCCGGGGTTATTTTTGAATTTCGGCATGATGTTCGGCCCTTTGCAGGTGCGACCATCCATCGTTTGCCACTGAGTGATTGATTCGCGAGCCACATACTGTGGATTGCTTTCCAGTTCCGGTACGGTCAGCACTTTGGCGCAGGCGATATTCAGTTCAGCAAAGCGTTCTTTTACTTCCGCGATGGTATGTGTCGCCAGCCAGGCATCGATATGTCGCCCCCGACCGGACCGACGTTCAACCGTCGCGCGTCCGGCGCAGGGCCCTCTCCTTCCCCATTTGACCATAGTCTGCGCCTTTCGGACTTGTCTGACAAGATGTGACCGGGAAGCGCCGCAGCCGCCGGGTCACGGTCATATGTTGCGCAATCCGGGGATCGGCTGCGGAGCCGCGCGTCACCATGTGGCGAACCGCGGCTTCCCAGTCCCACGCGGCCCAATGGACGCGACACCGACAACCCTCTCCCGCCGCCAAGTCATTTTGGTCTCCTCGCTCATTCAGCGCCGAATACAACTAGGTATGCCAACACGGCGTCTACGAGATGCCGCAGAGGTCCTTTTGGTTAGCTGCGGTGCCGCTCCACCAGCCGCCAGGACTTGATGGCGGCGAACACCGTGATCTGAATGGCCCAAAAATAGACGTCCGGCGCGATGCCTGTCATCGGCCGGGGCCAAAGGTACGCAAGCAGGGCCATCCCGGCCCATAGCGCCAAGCAGCAAAGAAAATACTTCCCGCTATCGCGCCGCCCGGACATGGCGACCATGGCGAGGAAGGCCGTTCCGGTGGCGATGTAGGACCGAGGCGGCGCCTCCAGGAGATACCAGACGAAAATGACAAGACAGACGACGAAGCCCCCAACATTGGCCGCGACCCTGTTGCCGGCGATCCAGAGCAGGGGCGTGGTAAGGGACTTGGTCAGTGGCGCCGCGGATAGAATCAGGGCGTAGAGCCCAAAGACCACGAGCATCAAGAGCAAGGCATCCGCGCCGGGCAAATCGACCGAAAGGCCGGCCACGAAAGCGCCGAGCCCCGCGATCGCGGCCACCCAATAAGTGCCGACGATAAAATGCGATATCTCCATCCGGCGCGATCGCGGCGTCTCCAGCTTTCGCCGCCACCAGGCCACGGTCTCGGGATCGAGATCCTGCCGAAGAAGCGTGGGGTGGTCCTTGTCGAGTTCCCAGAAAAGATTGCCCAGCGCTTGCCAAGTTCCCCAGTCGAGCGCGGCCAGCCGGAATAGAGCCGGACGGCAAGATCCGAGCAGCAGAGCGGCCGCCAGGCCGGTCTTGTCCAGGGCGAACAGCTTCCAGAACCATGACCGTGCCTTCGCTCGCAAGTCTCCGAGACGCGCCTCGGCTTGGGGAATCGCGAGAACGTCGCGCGCCGCCATCTGGTGAAAGTCCGGGAGGTGATCGAGTTCGCGATCCCAGCGAAACGAGTCGATGGCGGGCCTGGCGATGCCGGCCGGAAAATCGCGCCGCCGGGCGATCTCCTCCAAGAGCCGTAGCTCGAATCGCGCCCGGCGTTCGAGACCGCACAGCGCGGGGTCTTCAAGGATACTCTCTAGCCGGAGAGCCGCGTCTTCGACAGTGTCGGCATCCAGACAGGATTCAACTTCCTCGACCAGGGCGTCCACTGTCGCATCGGACTCTCTTTCGGTAGCATCGTGGGTCGCGTTCGGTTCGCTCTCCACGGCGCTCGCGGCCTTACCCTTCGCCGCATCCAGATTGTCGGCGGCGGCCAGGGCTTGCTCGTAGGCTGCTCGGAGCTTCTGGAAGCCTTCTTGGTCGTCTTCCGGATTGACCGACTTGAGCCGGGTTGCATAGGCGCGGCGAATCTCCCGGCGATCCCGTGTCGGTGCTATGCCGAGTTCACGCCAAAGGTCCATGGCTCACGTCGTCCCAGTCAAGATCGGGCGCTAAAGGTACGGGGTGCCCTCGAGCTGGTTCAGAAGTTCGGTGAACCGCTGGCGGGCCTCCGAGATCTCCTCGGGAACCTGGCGCTCCAGAATGGCTTCGAAATGCGCGATCTGCCGGCCGACGAAATCGCGATGGTCGCCCAGCAGTTCTTCATAGAGTCGTTCGGCGCGGGCCATCACGGCGCGATTTTCTTCCCGTTCGCGCGGGTGGATCTTAAAGCGCCCAAGCTCGGCGAGCCGCTTCTCGATCTCTTCCGCCGACAGCACGCCGGGGTTCCCTTCGATGACAATGCTTTGCGATTCGCCTGTGCTCACCACCGTGGCTTCAACCTCGAGGAGTCCGTTGATGTCGTAGGTGAAGCGCACGTCGACCGATTCCTCGCCGGCTGGCTTGGACGGCAACTTCACCCTGGTTTGGCCGAGGTGGATGTTGTCTTTCACTTGGCGGGCCTCGCCCTGGTAAATGTCGATTCGCAACTCCTGCTGGTAGTGGATGACCGTGCAGAAGCGCTCGACGCGGCTGGCCGGGATCGTCGTGTTGCGCTCCAGGATCGGAGCGAAGAGCCCGTCGCGAACTTGATCCCGGCCCAGCGACTGAACGATCTGGATGCCGAGGCTGTAGGGGCAAACATCGGTCAGCACGACCTCGTCCAGGGCCGCATCGCGCGCCTTCAGACCGGCTTGCACGGCGGCGCCCAAGGTCACCACTTCGTCGGGGTTGAGGTGAACCGTCGGCAAGCGGCCGAACAACTGGGCCGCCAGTCGGCGGACGCTCGGCATGCGCGTCGCGCCCCCCACAAGCACCATCTCATCCAGCTCCGATGCGCGGATGCGGGCGTCGCGCAGCGCCCGCTCGCAGGGCGCCCGCAGGCGATCGAGCAAAGGCTGGCACAAGCCCGCGAAGGTGTCTTCGTCGATCGACCAGGAGACCTCCTTGCCCCCGATATTCAGGGTCATGACCCCGGTTTCGCGTTTTGTGATGGCCCGCTTGGCACGCTCTCCCTGGACCCACAAGGCCTGCCGCAACCGGCTGTCTA
Source organism: Pseudomonadota bacterium (assembly GCA_022567015.1). Classification (GTDB taxonomy): domain Bacteria; phylum Pseudomonadota; class Alphaproteobacteria; order Rhodospirillales; family 2-02-FULL-58-16; genus JACZQZ01. Next base: position 7,348 of record JADFHR010000083.1, on the reverse strand, counting down.
GATCCCGCTCGTCCAGCGCCTCGGATTTCCTGGCCCAATCGAGAAAGCCGGCGACCAGGCTTTCGACAAAGTCCTCGCCGCCGAGGAAGTTGTCGCCGGCCGTGGCGCGCACCTCCATGACGCCCTCGAACAACTCGAGGATGGACACGTCGAAGGTGCCTCCGCCCAGGTCGAACACCAGGAATTTGCTCTCCACCTCGCGCCGCTCCAAGCTGTAGGCCAGGGCGGCGGCCGTGGGCTCGTTGATCAGGCGCTCGACCTTGAGGCCGGCGAGTTGCCCGGCGGCGCGGGTCGCCTTGCGCTGCGCGTCGTTGAAATAGGCGGGCACCGAGATGACGGCCTCCCGGACCTCGGCGTCCAGAAAGGCCTCGGCGTCTGCCTTGAGCGCGCGCAGCACGAAGGAAGAGAGCTCCTCGGGCCGGAACTTTCGGCGGCCCACAGCGAACTCGCGCGGCGAACCCATGTACCGTTTGAAGACTGCGGCGGTCTGTCCGGGATGGGTGATCAGCCGCTCCCGCGCGGCCATTCCCACCAGGATTTCGCCAGTCTCGTCGAGACCGACCACCGACGGCGTGAGGTTGTGGCCAAGCGCGTTGGGTATGATCTCGGCACGGCCGTCCCGCCAGACCGCGACCGAACTGTTGGTGGTGCCAAGGTCAATGCCGACGATCATGAATGCCAGCCCGTCTCCCGGCGCACTGAATCCATAGCCTGCGCCAACTCTTGCCGGTTGATTACCAGACTAGCCCGGATATTTCATGAAGCGGGATGATTGTTGGATTTTGGTTTTTCCGAGGGGTTCCTGGAAGGGCGAAGCCGGGTTTGCCGCTGGCGGACTGTTGTTGGCGTTGGGCGTCGGGAGTTTTCCGGTATTTTCGGTACAGCCGGCGTGATTTCTGGCAAGCGTCGGAGCCCGCTTGGCGTGGCGGCGATTTTTTCAACCTGGATGGGGGCGGTTTTCGAAGATTATCCGGGAACGAGCCTTGCGGCGACCAGCATGAACAGGGCCTTGTCCGGGCAGGCACCGGACAGATGGAAGCGCACCCGGCGCGTGTTGCGCACGATCACGGCGCCGATTTTCAAGAGCTTGAGGCGGATGGTACCGCACTGGGCGCGGGCCATTCCGGTGCCCGCAAGCCCCAACCGCCGGATGGTCTCGATCAGTGTATAGGCGAGGCTGGAGAGCAGCAGGCGGAACTGGTTGGGCCACCACTTGTGGCACGAGGTGCGGTCGGCGAACAGATCGAGCTGCTGTTCCTTGATGCGGTTCTCCATGTCGCCGCGTTGGCAGTAGAGCTTCTCGTAGAGGTCTTGTGCTCCGCCTTCCAGGTTGGTGACGATGTAGCGCGGATTGGCCCCCTTGGGGCCGTGCTCGATGCGGGCGATCACCCGGCGCTCGGCGGTCCAGGTCCCGGCGGCGTAAGTAAACTCGCCGAACAGGCGCTGCTTGAGGCCTGTGCCGGCGAAGCCTTGAGCCGCCGTCTCCATCCACGGCGCGGCCAGATCATTGAGCCGCGCATTCTTGGCCAGGCCGGTGATGTAGCCGACGCCATGGCGCTCGCACCAGGACAGCATCTTGTAACGGCAGAAGCCGGAGTCTCCCCGGAAGACGATCCGCACACCGGGCCAGGCTTGGCGGAGCCTTTTAACCAACAGCGCCAGGATCGCCCAGGCATGCCTGGCCCCGTCGATCTTCGACGGGCGCAGATAACTGACCAGCAGCCGCTCGCCGCAGAACACATACAGCGGCAGGAAGCAGTAACGGTCGTAGTAGCCGTGGAAGAAACGGCCCTCCTGGCGCCCGTGCACCGGATCGTCGGTGGCGTCGAAGTCGAGGATCAACTCCTCGGGGGCCTCTGAATGCGACCCGATGAAGCCCTCCACCAGGGCCTCGTGGACACTCCACGCCCAGTCCCGGTCGGCGGCGTTCTCGAAGCGGCTCAACGTCGACGGGCTGGCCAGGGCCCGGTCCCGCTCGGCCGCCGTCTGCAAGGCGAGATCGTGGCGAAGCTCCGCATGGTCGTTGACGTCCTCGTAACCCAGCGCCAGGGCGAACACCCGCTGGCGCAGCATGGCGGCAAAACGATGCTCCACCTTCCCCCGCTGCCGGGCATCGCTCAGCCGCCGCGCCACCGAAGCCGTCAGGCCCGACAGCCGGTCCGCCTGCCGAAGCAGCAGAACTCCGCCGTTGCTGGTGATGTCGCCACCCGAAAAATCAGCCTCCACACGACGCTTCCGGCAGACTGGAAATTCAAGACTCGAAAAGGTACAATCCGTCACCGCCAAATTCCTCCGTTTGAGACAATCCATCTAATTGAATCATAACGGATAATCTGGATTTGGCGGTACCTTTTCGTGAATCTTTCGGGCTAACACCCCGCCCTCACCCCATGCCGAGCATCTCGCGGGTGTCGTCGGGCGTCGCCACCTCGCGGCCCATGGCCTTGGCCAGCCGCGCCATCTCGCGGACGACGTCGGCGTTGGTCGGCGCGCCCAGTTCCGTGTACGCATAATCCCCGAGCCCGACGGCCACGTGGCCACCCATCTCGATGGCCGCCGCCGCCGGGCCGAACAGGTTGCCGACCTTGTTGTTGACCGACCATTCGATGCGCCGGTTCCTGGGCAGGAAGTCCAGGTGCGCCATCAGGCCGCGTACGGTGCCCGGGTGGCCGCCCAGGTAGCCGCTGTCCGAAAGCGCGAACAACAGATACACCGGCTCGTCCACCAGTCCCATGTCGAGGAAGGCCTCGAGCGTACGGGTAAAGGGGATGGTCCACGAGACGATGACCGGCTTGACGCCGAGCGCGCGCAGGCGTTCGGCGAAGAAGCGCAGGGTGCCGATGGTGTTGACGTAGGCCAGGTCGTCGGTGCGGTAGGCCTTGGTCGGCGCGTCGTAGACGTCGACGTTGGTGCTGCCGATGTCGATGGGGGCGATGTCGGGCTTGAGCGCCGGGTCGTCGGCGACGCCGGTGATGTGCCGGAGCCTGGCCTCGTCGCCCGTGATCGTCACTTGGCCGAGGGTCGGGTGCACTAAAACGTCGCAGGCGCCGCGGATCTTGCGGATGGTTTCCGCGTAGGTCCCGGCGTCGTGGCACGGCGAGCCGTCGGCGTTGCGCGCGTGGTAATGGACGATGGAGGCGCCGGCCTCGCGCGCCCCGGCGGCGGCCTCGGCGATCTCGTCGGGCGTCCACGGGACGTTGGGGTTGTCGTCGCGCATCATGTATTCGTTGATCCGCGCCTCGATGATCAGCTTTTTCCGTGCCGTCCTTGCCATGCCGAATTCCCCCTCCGACGCCCGGCGGGGCCGTTCCGCCGGTCAGGCCAGGTACATGCCGCCGTTGACGTGAATGGTCTGGCCGGTGATGTAGGCGCCCGCGGGCAGGCACAGGTGGCGCACCATGGCGGCGATCTCGTCGGGGCGCCCCATGCGCTCTATGGGCCTGGGCGTCTGCGCCGAGCGCTGCCCGGCGGAGGCCCCGCGCACGGTGTCGATGTGCCCGGGCGCGACGCAGTTGACGGTGATCCCGTGCTCGCCCAGCTCCGTCGCCAGGGCCCGGGTCAGTCCCACCAGGCCCATCTTGGCGGCCAGCACGTGGACCCGGTTGCGGGTCCCCATGTGGCTGGTGCTGGCGCCGAGGGTGACGATGGCGCCGCCGCCGCCGGCGATCATGTGGGGCACGCAGGCCTTGGCGCAGAGGAAGGCCCCGTCCAGGGAGACGGCGAGCACGTCGCGCCATTCGGCGAACGATACCTCGGTGAAGGGGTGCTGGCGCCGGATGCCGGCGTTGCACACCAAGATGTCGATGCGCCCGAAGGCGTGGACGGCGGCGTCGGCCATCCCGTTCGCCGCCGCCTCGTCGGTGACGTCGGCCAGATGGGCAAGGCCGCGCCCGCCGGCGGCGGTGACTTCGTCGGCCACCGTCTCGGCGGCCTGGCCGTCGCTCAGCGCATTGACCAGGACGGCCGCCCCTTCGCCGCCGAGGGCGAGGGCGATCTCGCGTCCGATGTTGCGCGCCGCGCCGGTGACCACGGCCACCTTGCCGGCCAATGCGCCGGTTTCCTCCATCGCATGATCCTTCCAGCCGGCAGGCCGGCGTTTTCCCCGTGGTTTGCTGTTCAGGCGCGCCGGTTCTCCGAAAGCCACCCGATGACCTCGTCGGCGTTGCGGTGCGGCGGAAAGACCGGATAGAAGACCTTGTCGATGGTCCCGGCGGTGGCGATCAGCGTCAGCCGCTTGATCAGGGTCATCGATGCCACCGTGAACGTGGGCAGCGCCAGGGCCTTGGCGAACGCGAGGCCGGCGTCGCTGAGCACCTCGAAGGGCACGTGCAGCCTTTCCACCATCTCCCTTTGATACTCCGTCGTCTGGGCGCTCAGGCCGTAGACCCGGGCGCCGAGGTCGGTGATCTCCCGGTGGTGGTCGCGGAACGAACAGGTCTGCGGCGTACAGCCCCGGGCGCCCGGGATGTCGTTCCAGCCCTCGGGCGGGTCCCGGTCCGGGCGTCCCGTGCACGGATAGCAATAGACCACCACGGTGCCGCGGACCGTGGACAGGTCCACCGTTCCGCCGGCGGTGGACGTGAGCGCCACGGCGGGCAGGCGGGTGCCGGGCAGGTGGTCGCACCGGCCGTCGTCGACGGGAACCGGCAGGCCTTCGGGCAGCGTGTAAAGGTCGTCGCTCCGCGCCACGGCATCCTCGCTCTACGGCGGCACGTCCCTCTGGGGACGAATTGACCGGCGCACAATCGCACGAATCGCCGCGCCGCGCCATCGGGCGGCCTGGCGCCGCCGCCGGCCGGCCGCCGCGGGGCCGGTCCCGCCGAAAGCACTATACTAAAGTATATGGAAACAAACTAGATAAAGTATATGATAAATATTTATAAAATATAAGCATAAAACTTATTATTGCACGAAAGTATAGGTGCAATTATTATGGCGGCGCTGGAAAGACAAGTCGGAGACCCGGTGGACCAGGATCGTCCGCCCGTGTCCGGCAACCGCGGAGCGGGGCCTCGAGCAGGGAGAGTCGTCCGTTGGCGCTCAGTGTCGATGCGGTTTCCGCCTTGCAGATCGCCCAGGAGGCGCGCAAGGCCTTGGCCTCCCTTCGCTTGGGGAAGGGGGGGCGCGGTACTTTCGGCGTCAGATCCCTGGCCCTGGCCGACGGGCTCGCGCCCGGACCCTTCGAGAAGGTCCGCGTCGTGCTCAGCGTCAGGGAGGCCGAGACCCACCTGAACCTGGCCATCGCCGCCGGGAATATCATCCTGGGCGCGCTGGAATCCCTGCAATCGGCCATCTCCATCGCCGGTCACGCCTCCCTGGTCTCCCCCGGCACCGAGCTTACGCTTGGCGGGCTCAGGGATTCCCGGTTCGTCCCCGGCACCGGCCTGAGAATCGAGGAGATGCGGGTTTCCCTGATCAACCTGGACTCGGAGGTGAACCTGGCCGTGCGCCGCGTCGACGCGCTGGTCGCGGACGCCGGATTCGCCGGCGCCAACCTGATTTCCAGCGCCGGGGGCAACGTCAGCCTGCAGACCCCGTCCTTCGGCGGCAGCGTGGACATCGCCCCGCAGCCGCTCGATTCCGCCGGCCTGGGGCTGAGGGGCCTGAACCTGCTGACCGATATCGGCGTCCGTCGCGCCGCCGTCGCCGTGGGCAAGGCGATCAAGCTCGCGGTCCTCAGGCTCGGCCGGCTGGCGGAGTTGCGCGAGGTCCTCTCCCGTCCCGATCCCTTCTCCACCGGGGCCGCCCAAATCCTTGCCCGCGGCAGGTCCAGCGTACTGCCCCGGGGCAGCGTGCTCAACCTCCGCGCCTAGGCGCCGCCGCCGCGCCGCCGCGCGGCCGCCGCCTTCCCCATCCGCGGCTTAAAGGTCCCCGGCCACCCGCCCGGCCTCGGTGCCGCCGACGATCATCCGCCACAGGGTGCGCCGGGCGGCGCCGTAGCCGCCGGTGGCGCAGTGCATGGACGCCCGGTTGTCGCAGGCGACGATCTGGCCGGCGCGCCATGTGTGGCGGTACTGGAACTCGGGCCGGCGGGCGTGGTCGAACAGCTCGTCGAGCAGGGCCCGGCTTTCGTCCTCGTCCATGCCGGCGATCTTCATGGTGAAGCCCGGGTTGACGAACAGCACCTTGCGCCCGGTTTCCGGATGGACGCGGACCATGGGATGGACCACGTCCGGGTGGGCCGCCCTCTGCTCTTCACTGAGGGCGACGACGGCGGCGCCGCCGTTCCAGCCGTAGCGGTGGACGGCGCTCAGCCCCTCGATGCGGCGTTTCGTCGGCTCGGGCAGGGTCTCATACGCCCGGTACATGTTGGCGAACAGGGTATCGCCCCCCGATTCGGGGACCTCCACCGAATAGAGCAGGGTCGCGGCGGACGGCCGGACGTCGTAGGACAGGTCCGAATGCCAGAACGCCCCGGCCGGCATCCCGGTGGTGCGTCCCTGGCCGCTGTCGACGACGTTGGAGATGACCGAGACCTCGGGGGTCTCGGGGTGGTGATACTGGGTGAGGACGTGGGGCACCAGCCTGCCGAAGCGGCGGCCGAAATCGAGCAGGGCCTGGAACTCCGGCGCCAGGCCGGAGATGACGAACACCACGTGGTCGAGGAGCGCCCGCCGGATGCGGGCGAAGTCGGCGTCGGCGAGCGGCCGGGACAGGTCGACGCCGGAAATCGCGGCCCCCGTGTGCCCGCTCAGCGGTGTTACGCGAATCGCCATGGCCCGGCTCCGCCAGTGAACCCCCGCCCCTCGGGCGGGAGGGCCATTGTGGCCCGGCGGTCCGGGTCTTGTCAGCGCAAAACGCACCGGCGCCGCCGTTTTGTCTGGCGGCGGGCCGCCGGAAACCGCAATAATCGGAGGGTCGGCAGGTCTGGCTACCCGGAGGGTCCGATGCGGATCACCCTGTACGACTTCGGCAGGATCGTCGTCGACGGCGAGACCCACACCCGCGATGTCATCATCCACCCCGGGCGGGTGGAAGGCGCGTGGTGGCGGAAGGAGGGGCACCGCCTCCAGGTCGAAGACCTGGAGCACGCATGGGAATCGGCGCCGGATATCCTGGTGGTGGGGACGGGCTATTACGGGAACATGGCGATCGCCGAGGAAACCCTGGAACACGCGCGCGCCCTGGGCGTCGAAATCCTTGCCGCCCGCACGCCGGACGCCGTGGCCGAATTCAACAGGCTTCAATCGGACCCGAAGAAAAAAGTGGTGGCCGCCCTGCATCTGACCTGTTGAGCGGGCGGGCCAGCGGGAAAAGTGACGGGAGGGACACCCGGATGAATCGCCGAACACCGCTTGCCGCGGGCCTGGCCCTGATGGCCATCGCGCTCGGGCAGCCGCCCGCCGCG
>JADFHR010000274.1 GCA_022567015.1 Pseudomonadota bacterium | reverse complement strand
AAGTGGTTCACCGGCGAACCCGAATCGCCCCTGGAGATCAGGGAGGCCTGCGATTCCAACCGCATCTGCGACAACGGGGGCCGGCAGCGCGTCGCGCCCTATCCCTATATCCCGTCGTTTTCGGTGGACAGCCCGGCTGACCTGGAAAAGGTGGAGGCCCACATGAAGGACGACCCGCTGTGGCAGACGTATTAGGGAACCAGCCATGACCAAGCCCCTTTCCGGAAAACTGGCCCTGGTCACCGGCGGCACCCGCGGCATCGGCCGCGCCATCGCCGAAAGGCTGCTCGCCGACGGAGCCCGCGTCATCGCCACCGGCACCCGGGCCGACGGAACGGTGCCCGAGGGCGCCGAGTACCGGGCGGTGGACTTCGCCGACGGGGCGCAGACCCAGGCCTTCGCCGACGCGGTGGCGGGTCTGGACGTCGACGTGCTGGTCAACAACGCCGGGATCAACGTCATCACCCCCTTCGCCGAGGCCGATGCGGACGATTTCGCCCGCATCCAGCAGGTCAACGTGACCGCCCCGTTCCTGTTGTGCCGGGCCGTCGTTCCCGGCATGAAGGCCAGGGGCTGGGGCCGCATCGTCAACATCAGCTCGATCTACGGCAAGATCAGCAAAGCGCGGCGCGCCCCCTATTCCACCAGCAAGTTCGCCCTGGACGGGATGACGGCGGCGCTGGCGGCGGAAGTCGCCGAATTCGGCGTCCTCGCCAACTGCGTGGCGCCCGGTTTCATCGATACCGACATGACCCGCAGCGTGCTCGGCGAGGACGCCATCCGCAGACTGAGCGCCCTGGTGCCGGCCAAGCGCCTCGGCCGGCCCGAGGAGATCGCCGCTTTCGTCGCCTGGCTGGCGGGACCCGAAAACACCTACATCAGCGGCCAGAACATCGCCATCGACGGCGGCTTCACCCGTGTCTGAACCGCTGACCATCCGCTCCCACGCGGGGGAGTACACGGTGTCGTTCGAAGACGACGCATTGCCGGGCCTCGACTCCGCGGTTCCCGGGAACGCCCACTTCATCATCGACCGGCGGGTGGCCGGGCTGTACGGGGACCGGCTGGTAAACGTGCTCGCCTCGGCGTCGGTGTTGCTGGTGGACGCCGTCGAGGAGAACAAGTCGCTGGACCGCTTTCCCGCCTACGTGGACCACCTGGTGGCCAGGGGGATCCGCCGCGACCACGTGGTGGTCGCCGTCGGCGGCGGCATCACCCAGGACATCGCGTGCTTCCTGGCGGCGACCCTGTTGCGCGGTGTGCCGTGGCATTTCTACCCGACGACCCTTCTCGCCCAGGCCGATTCCTGTATCGGGTCGAAAAGCTCGATCAACTGCGGCGCGGTCAAGAACATCCTCGGCACCTTCACCCCGCCCCGGCGGGTGACCATCGGCGCCGCCTTTCTCGACACCCTGGACCAACGGGACGTGCGCTCGGGCGTCGGCGAAATGCTGAAGGTGCACGCCATCGACGGACCCGGCTCGTTCGACCGCATCGCCGGCGATTATGCGCGCCTGTTCGAGGACAAGGCGGTGATGGCGGACGCCGTCCGCCGCTCGCTGGAGATCAAGAAGCGCTACATCGAGGACGACGAGTTCGACCGCGGCGTGCGCAACGTCTTCAACTACGGCCACAGCTTCGGCCACGCCATCGAGGCCGCCACGGACTTCGCCATCCCCCACGGAATCGCCGTCACCATCGGCATGGACATGGCCAATGATGCCGCCCGGCGCCTGGGCGTCGGAACCGAGGCCTATTACCGGCGCGCCCATCCGGTGCTGAAGGCCAACTACGCCGGATTCGAGGACCATCCGGTGCCCCTGGAACGGTTCCTCGCCGCCATCGCCAAGGACAAGAAAAACACCGGTTCGGACAGCGTCACCCTGATCCTGCCGGACTCCGACGGCCGGGTGTTCAAGGATACCTACCCCAACGACGACGCTTTCGCCGCCATGTGCGCCGAATACCTGGAAAACGGCCGCACCGGGTGAAGGACACGAAAAATCCGGTGCCGGTGGCGGTCGCCTCGCGCTCGTTTTCGCGCCACCCGGTGCTGCGCGCCGAACTGCTGGCGCGCTACGACGATGTCACCTTCAACGACAAGGGGGTGATCCTTGCCGGCGACGGGCTGCTCGCCTTCCTCGAGGGGCGCGAAAGGGTCATCGTCGGGTTGGAACGCATGGACGACGCCGTTTTCTCCGCCCTGCCCGGGCTCAAGGTGGTGTCCAAATACGGCGTCGGGCTGGATACCATCGACACCCGGGCCATGGCCCGTCACGGCCTCCGGCTCGGCTGGACCGGCGGCCGCAACAGGCGGTCCGTGTCCGAACTGGTCATATGCTTTGCCGTCGCCCTGCTGCGCCACGTGCCCATGGTCCACGCCGAGGTGCGCGCCGGCACCTGGCGCCAGCCCGTCGGCCGGCAGCTTTCCGACAGGACCGTCGGCATCATCGGCTGCGGCCATATCGGCAAGGACCTGGCGCCCCTGTTGCGCGCCTTCGGGTGCCGCGTCCTTGCCCACGACATCCTGGACTTCCCGGAATTCTACGCCCGCCACGACGTGGAGCCGGTGGCACTGGAGCCCCTTCTCCGGGCGGCGGACGTGGTCACCCTGCACGTGCCGCTGGACGACACCACCCGGGACATGCTGAACGCCGAACGGCTGGCCCTGATGAAGCCCGAGGCCATCCTCATCAACGCCGCGCGCGGCGGCCTGGTGGACGAGGGGGCGCTCAAGCGCATGCTCAAGGAGGGACGCCTGGCGGGCGCCGCCTTCGACGTGTTCGCCACCGAGCCGCCGGAGGATTCCGAGCTCCTGGACCTGCCCAACTTCCTGGCCACGGCCCATATCGGGGGCAGCGCCGAAGAAGCCATCCTGGCCGTCGGCCGCGCCGCCATCGACGGGCTGGAAAACGCCGGCGACCCGTTGACCGTTTCGAAACCGCAAATGGTCAACCCGTGATCCCGTCCCGGGGCGCGCCGGAAGCGGGTATCCCAGCCCCTTGTTCACGCCGCCTTGCGGCGTGTATCAATGGAGCCGGTCGCGGAACGCCGGCCCCGACACATCCGAAAGCGGAGCGAACGCACCGATGAAAGTGGTCATTCTCTGCGGCGGGCAGGGCACCCGCATCCGCGGTATCGCC
>JADFHR010000273.1 GCA_022567015.1 Pseudomonadota bacterium | reverse complement strand
CTTCGCGATGCCCCGCATCGCCACAGCGCACGCTCCTAGCCGAAAGCCTTGGTAAGCCGGCTCGTCGGGTCATGATCAGTGACCCTTGATATTAGGGCCGAAAACCTTGGTAAGCCGGCTCGTCGGGTCATGATCAGCACCCCTTGGTATTATATGTGGGAGGCGGCGTAGCCGCGCCCCGCGCGCCCGCCAAGGACCCGATCAGCAGCCGGTCAAACGTCCAGATTGGCCACTTTCAGCGCGTTCGCCTGGATGAACTCGCGCCGCGGCCCGACCACGTCGCCCATGAGGGTAGAGAACACCTCTTCCGCGTCATCGGCGTGGCCCACCTTGACCTGCAGGAGCGTGCGCGCGTTGGGATCGAGCGTGGTCTCCCAGAGCTGTTCCGGGTTCATTTCGCCGAGGCCCTTGTAGCGCTGAATGGCCGCCCCCTTGCGCCCCAGTCGCGTGATGGTGTCGACCAGGGACACCGGCCCGGTAATGATGTGGTCGGTGCCTTTGGCGGTGAGCTTCCCGTGGCTGGCGTACACCTCTTGCAATTTCCCCGCCATGTCGTCCAGCCGCCTGGCCTCGATGCTGCGGATGAGGGCGCCGTCGATGGCGTGGCGCTCGCTTACGCCTCTGACGGTGCGCGTGAAGGCCAGCCCGCCGTCGTCCAGCGCCGCGCCGCACCAGCCGCGCCCGGCCGGGGGCTCCAGGGCGTCCAGCCGCTTGGCGATATAGCCGGCTGCCTCTTCGGCCTGGGCGGCATCGGAAAGAATCTCCGGGTTCAGGGACCCGGAGATGGCGGCCTGCTCCACCACCGGCAACGGGACGTTGTGGGCCAGGCCCTGGAGCAGGTTTTTCACCGCCCGCGCCTCTTCGGCCAAGGCGCGCAGATCCTGGCCCGCCACCTGGCTGCCGTTGAACGGGATAAACACGACGTCTTCCTCGACCGCGGCGTTGAACAGGTAGCCTTGCAGCGCCGCCTCGTCCTTGAGATAGACTTCCGAGTTTCCCCTCTTGGCCCGATACAGCGGCGGCTGGGCGATGTAGAGATAGCCCCGCTCGATGAGCGCGCTCATCTGCCGGTAAAAGAAGGTGAGCAGAAGGGTGCGGATGTGGCTGCCGTCCACGTCCGCGTCGGTCATGATAATGATCTTGTGGTAGCGGCACTTCTCGACGTCGAAGTCCTCGGGACCGATGCCGGTGCCGAGCGCCGCGATCAGCGTCCCGATCTCGGCCGAGCCGAGCATCTTGTCGAAGCGCGCCCTCTCGACGTTGAGGATCTTGCCCCTGAGCGGCAGGATGGCCTGAGTGGCGCGGATGCGTCCCTGTTTGGCGGAACCGCCGGCGGAATCCCCCTCGACGATGAAAAGCTCGCTCAAGGCCGGGTCCCGCTCCTGGCAGTCGGCCAGCTTGCCGGGCAGCGAGGTGATGTCCAGGGCGCCCTTGCGGCGGGTGAGTTCGCGGGCCTTGCGGGCGGCCTCGCGGGCGGCGGCGGCCTCGATGATCTTGCCGATCACCCTCTTCGCTTCCGCCGGGTGTTCCTCGAACCACTGGTCAAGCTGTTCGCCGACGACGCCTTCGACGACGGGACGGACCTCGGACGAGACCAGCTTGTCCTTGGTCTGGGACGAGAACTTGGGGTCGGGCACCTTGATCGACAGGACGCAGGTCAGGCCCTCGCGGGAATCGTCCCCGGTCAGGCTGATCTTGGCCCTTTTGGCCATGCCGCTGCGCGCCGCGTAAGCATTGATGGTGCGCGTCAGCGCCGCCCGGAAACCCGCCAGATGGGTCCCGCCGTCGTGCTGGTGAATGGTGTTGGTGAAGCAGATCGTGGTTTCGTGATAGCTGTCGTTCCACTGCAGGGCGAGGTCCACCGTGATGCCGTCGCGCTCGCCCGACAGGGTGACCGGCTTGCCGTGCAGGGGGGTCTTGGCCCTGTCCAGATAGGCGACGAAGGCCTCGATGCCGCCTTCGTAGTGCATGGTGACCGTCTGCGCCTCCACGTGGCGGGCGTCGGTGAGCGTCATCGCGACGTCGGGATTGAGGAAGGCGAGTTCGCGCAGCCGGTGCTCCAACGTGGCGAAGTCGAACTCGGTCATGGTGAAGGTCCGCGTGGACGGAAGGAACGTGATCTCCGTGCCGCTGCGCGGCCCCCCCTCCGCGACGGGCGCGTCGCCCACCACACCCAAGGGCGATTCCACCTCGCCATCGCTGAAACGGACGAAGTGCTCCTTGCCGTTGCGCCAGATGTGCAGCTCCAGCCACTCGGACAGGGCGTTGACCACCGAAACCCCGACACCGTGCAGGCCGCCCGAGACCTTGTACGAGTCCTGGTCGAACTTTCCGCCGGCATGCAGGTGGGTCATGATCACTTCCGCCGCCGAGACCCCTTCCTCTTTGTGGATGTCCACCGGAATACCGCGGCCGTTGTCGGTGACCGTGACCGATCCGTCGCCGTTGAGGGTGACCTCGATGGAATCACAGAAACCGGCGAGCACCTCGTCGATGGCGTTGTCCACCACCTCGTAGACCAGGTGGTGCAGGCCGGACCCGTCGTCGGTATCGCCGATGTACATGCCCGGCCGCTTGCGCACCGCCTCCAGCCCGCGCATGACCTTGATGGACCCGGCGTCGTAGGTCTCGGGCACCGTCGTTTCGCCGGTCTTCTGTTTGCTCATCGCCTGCTCATCATCAATCTACCCGCACCGCCTGGGCGTCCTCGACCCGGAAAAACTGCGCCGTCCCCCGCAAGGGCGCGAAAAGGGCGGCATCGGTCCCCGTCAGCCAGGCCTGGGCGCCGACGGCCGCGATTTCCTCGAACAGGCCCTCGCGGTGCCGCCGGTCCAAATGGGCCGCCACCTCGTCCAGCAGGAGCAGCGGAACCCGTCCCCGCTCCGCCATCTGCATCCGGGCGTTGGCCAGGACGACGGCGATCAGAAGCGCCTTCTGCTCGCCGCTCGAACACTGTTCGGCGGGCCGGTCCCGGGCCAGGTGCCACACCCTGAGGTCGCTTCGGTGCGGGCCGGTGGCGGCGCCGCCGCTTGCCCCGTCGGCTTCGCGTGACGCGGCCAGGCTCTCGCGCAGGCGCTCCTCGGCGGCCAGCGCCGGCGCCTCGTCGAGCCAGCTTTCGACGGTGCCGCTGACCCGGATGCCGGCGCT
>JADFHR010000272.1 GCA_022567015.1 Pseudomonadota bacterium | reverse complement strand
CCAACCCGCGTCCGGCTGCGCGAAAAGCTTGACGCCAGCCGCGCCGAGGACGCGGCGCGGAACCGGCGCATCGAGACGGTCTCGGCGGTGCTCGCCGGGCGCGCCCCGGCCACCGGCGGCGGCGAAGGGGACGGAAAACCGGACGGCGACGGGGACCTGCGGCCCGGCGCCCCGGGCTGGCGCCAGGCGGTCGACGACCACTACGCCAGCCTCGCCGATGCCCTGGAAACCATGGACCCGGAAACGCGCGCCCGTTTCGAGGACGACTACGCGCGCACCACCGGCGTCCTCCCCGGAGTGATAGCGAAACAGTTGCGCGCCGGGCTGCTCTCGGCCGACCCCGCCGGCCAGGCCTTCGCAGCCACGCGCCTTGACCGGTTGATGGACCCCGATCCGGACCTCATCGCCACCATCCCCGAAAACGAACGCGCCCGCGCCCGCGCCATCGCCGGGTTCGCCGGCCTGGGCCTGCCGCCGGCCCGCGCCGTAGAACTGGCGGAGGAAAAACTGTCACAGGGAATCCTTCCATCCGAAGACCTCATCCGGGGTGACGACACCGCGGCCGGCGAAAAGGATACGCCGGGCGACGGCAGAGCCGTGGATGCCGGAGACGGCGGGGAAAAGCGTAGTGGTGGCGACGAACCCGAACCCCGCGCCGGCCCGGACGACGATACGCCGGAAGACGGCGCCCCACGCGGAAGCGGACCCGACGCCGATGTCGTCCCCAGCGCCCGGAAGCTCGGGACGGACGGACTGAGCGGCGTGCAGAAGCGGCGGATTGCCGACGCCAAGGCGGAATTCGACAAACTGGCAGGACTGCAACCCGGAAGCTCCGAGTTAAAACGCGCAAAAGAACAATTGTCCAGGCTGCAACAACGATTGACCAAGACCGAGCGGCTGGAGTTGGTTCGCCAGGTCATTGCCGAAATTCCGCTCCGCGGGCTCGGCGGGCGCGGCACGGACCGCCTCCTTGCGGACGGACAACCGAACCGCCCAACGGGCGAGCTGCGCCGGCCGTCCTTCCGCAGCGAGTTCGTCGAGAACACTCTTCTCGGTCAACTCACGCTGAAGCCGCTCGGAGACGCCATCGCCGGGCTGCGGGGGATGGCGGGTCTCGATCCCGTCAATCCGTTCAGCGGCCGGATCCTGTCCAAGAAAGAGGTTCAGGAGACGAACTTTCTCACCCTCGTCGGCGCCGGAACTGCCGGTGCCGGCAGGCTCGCCAGGCTGGCGCGGAATATCCCCGCTCCCCGGTCCCTTGGCAACGTGAAGGCGCGTAAGTGGTACATTCAGCAGCTCGATGCGATTCCCGACGCGCTCGATGGCAGCCGGCCCTTGGATGTGCAGGCAAAGCTGGCGCATCGTTTGAGAAACGAAGCCCGCGATACTG
Organism: Pseudomonadota bacterium; assembly: GCA_022567015.1. Classification (GTDB taxonomy): domain Bacteria; phylum Pseudomonadota; class Alphaproteobacteria; order Rhodospirillales; family 2-02-FULL-58-16; genus JACZQZ01. The sequence goes on along the minus strand of JADFHR010000272.1, from coordinate 1,771 downwards.
GGCGAAAGGCTATGAAGGACCAGAAGAAGGCAAAGACGCAACGTCCCAATCGGACGTTCGAGGAGATGATTCAAACAGCTCGAGACCGGGGCTTCGAAGGCGACGATATATGGAGGTATATTATTGAGGCCGCACAAAGGTCGAATCCGGTGGTAGATGAGTCCCTCGGCGTCACGAGAAAGAAGTGAGGGCACCGACGAGGAATGTGACATGGGAAAGAAATGGGTAAAAACGAGGCGAAATAGCCAGGGCGCATTGGTCGTCCAAATTATTCCCGAGAACCGGCTGGCGTACGAGGTGATGGAGGAGCTGGTTGGATTTCTCGAATCGGATTACGGCGCAAAAGTAACGGAAAAAGCCGACGGCCCTTTTTGCCGGAGGTGGTTTTTGACGATCGATGGTCATAAGATTCTGGTGGACCTTGACGAGGATTTCGGGTTCGACATCACCGCCGAAAGCCCGGAAGGCGAGGCCGTGCTCACCAAGATCGGCGAGGATCTGAAATTGCAACTGGAGTAGGGATGTCCCGTCGTCGGCCGTGCCGCTGCCGGGTATCGTATGCGGCCGGATTTCCACCCCCGACATTTAGGTGCGCTGCATCCGGGAAGGGACGTAGGGCCATCCGCTTTCAGTTGCCATGCCGGCCGACATCGGCGTGCCCGTAACCCACCGGCCATTAACCCAATTCTAACCATAGCCGTCCGACAATCGGTCCCATGGCGAGAGCAGGGCGGGGGAACGGACCGGCGGCCCGCGGGGCCGGAGCCAAACGGCGCCGGCCCGCCACGGGCCGCCCCTGGGAGCGCAAGGCGGCGCGCCGGGCGCGCCGGCGGACGTGGCTGGGTGCGGCCGCCAGGTGGGCGGCGACCATGGCCGTGTGGGGGATCGTGGGCCTCGGCGCCATGGTCGCGTGGTACGCCTACGACCTGCCCGACGTCGACCGGGCGCTGGCCGCCTCGCGCCGGCCGACGGTGACCATCGTCGCCGCCGACGGCTCGGTCCTGGCCAGACTCGGCGACCTCTACGCCATGCCGGTGCGCCTCGAAGACCTGCCGCCGGCCCTGCCCCAGGCCGTGCTGGCCACCGAGGACCGGCGCTTCTACAGCCATTTCGGGCTCGACGTGATCGGCCTGGCGCGCGCCGCTTTCGCCAACCTGCGCGCCGGCGCCATCGTCCAGGGCGGCAGCACCATTACCCAGCAGGTGGCGAAGAACCTGTTCCTGACCCCCAGGCGCACCCTCAAACGCAAGATCCAGGAGCTGTTGCTGGCCCTGTGGCTGGAGCACAGGTTCGCCAAGACGCAGATCCTCACGGTCTATCTCAACCGGGTCTATCTGGGCGCCGGCGCCTTCGGCGTCGAGGCGGCGGCGCGCCGGTACTTCGCCAAGTCCGCCCGCCATGTCTCCACCTACGAGGCCGCCATGCTGGCCGGGCTTCTCAAGGCGCCGTCCCGGGACAACCCTTTCGCCAACCCGCGCCGCGCGGCGAAACGCACCGCCCAGGTGCTGGCCAACATGGTCGCCGCCGGTTACCTGTCGCCGGCCCAGGCGCGCGCCGCCAAGGCCCGCAAGGTCCACCTCGCCGGCTCCGGGAAGGGGCGCATGGGCCGCCACTTCGCCGACTGGGTGGTCGAGCAGGTGGCCAGCTACGTCTCCCCCGGCGACCGCGACATCACCGTGACGACGACCCTGGATGCGCGCCTGCAGCGCCTGGCCGAGGCCCGCGTCGGGACCCTGCTCGGGGGCGCCGGACGGGCGGCCGGCGTTTCCCA
>JADFHR010000271.1 GCA_022567015.1 Pseudomonadota bacterium | reverse complement strand
TTTCTGGCCCGGGTGGACCAGGACCACGATGACGCGGCCACGGAAATGCCGGACCGGGACGACCCCGCGTTCCGCCGCTTCGTCCAGGCCCAGATCACCTGGGACAGGGCCATGGCCCAGGCCCTGGCCGCGGCGCTGCGCGGCGGCGGCCGGCCGCTGGTCGTGGGCATCGTCGGCCTCGGCCATACGGAATACGGCTGGGGCATTCCCCGTCAACTTGCGGACCTGGGCGTCACCGGCACGGCCGTGCTGGTGCCCTGGGACGCCGGGCGGGCGTGTTCGGAGCTGGCGCGGCCGGGGGGACCGGCCGTCGCCGATGCCGTCTTCGGCCTCGCCGCACACGCAGACGAGGCCGCCCCGCAAAGACCCAAGCTCGGTGTCCTCATCGGCGACGGGGACGGCGGCGTGCGCGTCAAGAAGGTGATCGAGGGAAGCGTTGCCGAGGCCGCCGGCCTGGCCCCCGGCGACCTCATCCGCGAGGCGGCGGGCGTGGCCGTTTCCAAGGCCAGCGACCTCATCGCCATCGTCCGCCGCCAGGCGCCGGGTACCTGGCTGCCCCTGCGCGTCAGGCGCGGCGCCGAGACCGTGGACATCATCGCCAGGTTCCCGCCCAAGCCATGAATCGCGTCACGGGCGCGGTTGTGGTTGTGCTGGCCTGGGCGGCGGCCGGGACGGCGGCGGCCCACGGCGGCGGGCCGGGGCTCCACCACGACATGGAGGTGCGCCTCGACCCGGCGAGCCGAAGCCTCGCGGTTACGGATCGCATACATGTGCGCGGCCGCGGAACGGTCGCCTTCCACCTGGCCCCAAGCTTCACGGTGAGCGCGTTGAGCGTGGACGGGAAAAGCACCGTCCCGGCGCGCCACGACGGCGCCTGGCGCGTCGACCTGGGCAGCGCCGGGGAACACGTGGTGGTTTTCGAATACTCCGGCCGCCTGGGGCGAACCGACGCACAGCCGCGCCGCCTCGGCTTTCACCGGCCGGTGGCGGCGCCGGAAGGCAGCTTCCTGCCGGATTCGGGCGGTTGGTACCCCCGGCTCGCCGGCACGGATTTCACCTACCGCATCGCCGTGGACGTGCCCCGATCGCAAAGGGTGGTGGTCCCCGGCCGCCTGGTGGAGGAAACGGTCTCCGGGGAACGCTACCGCGCCGTCTTCGCCAGCGAGGTCCCGTCCCCGGGGATGGTGCTGATGGCCGGGCCATACGTGATCGAGGAGCGCGATCACGGCGACATCCGGTTGCGCACGTACTTCCACCCCCGGATCGCGTCCCTGGCGGCGGCGTACCTGGACCTCGCGGCCGGCTACATCGACCTCTATGACGCGTGGATCGGCGCCTACCCGTTGTCCGCCTTCCACATCGTCTCCAGCCCGCTGCCGGTGGGACAGGGGTACCCGGGCCTGACCTACATCGGCGCCCGGGTTCTGCGCCTGCCGTTCATCCGCCATCGCTCCCTGGGCCACGAGGTGCTGCACACCTGGTGGGGCAATGGCGTCTTCGTGGACTACGAGACGGGGAACTGGGCCGAGGGCCTGACCACCTTCATGGCCGATTATGCCTACGCTGAAAAACGGGACGCCAAGGAAGCGCGCGCGATGCGATTGGGGTGGCTGCGCGCCTACGCCGCCCTGCCGGCGGCGCGTGACCGGCCGGCGGTGGACTTTGTCGCCAAGGTGCACGACGCCGCCCAGGTCGTCGGCTACGGCAAGGTGGCGTTCGTCTTCCACATGCTGCGCAACCAGCTCGGGTCGCCGGCGTTCGACACCGCCATCCGCCGGTTGTGGAAACGACACAAGGGACGCACCGCCGGATGGGAGGACCTGCGCCAGGCCTTCGAGAAGGCCTCGGGACGGGACTTGAGCGGATTCTTCGATCAGTGGCTGCGCCGCGCCGGCGCCCCCCGGTTGGCCCTGGGCCCGGTGACGGTGAAGAAAACGGGAGGGCGCTTCCGCATCGCCTTCACCCTCTCCCAGGAGGGTTTGCCTTACGCCCTCGAGGTACCGGTGACGGTGACCACGGCCGCCGGGGAGCGCCGCTTCACGGTCGCCCTCGAAGGCCGGGAAACCCGCCAAGAGCTCTACACCGAAGCCCGCCCCGTCGCCCTGGCCGTGGACCCGGACTTCGATATCTTCCGCCGTCTTGACCCTGCCGAGGCGCCGCCCATCCTGCGCGACGTGACCCTGGGCGCGGCGACGGTCACCCTTGTCCTGGCCGGCACCGAGCGAGGGCGGAAGGCGGCCCGCAGGCTGGCCGAACGCCTATTGGATTCACCGCCCCGGTTCCTGGGCGTGGCGCCCGCCCGTCTTCCTGCCAAGCCGGTGCTGCTCGTCGGCACCACGCCCAGGGTGAGCGCTTTCCTGAAACGGGCGGGGCTGGCAGGCGTGCCCGATGTGCTCGCCGGGCGCGGCACGGCGCGGGTGTGGGCGGGCCGGCACGGCGACGCCTGGCCCCTGGTGGTGGTGGCCGCCGACGGTGCCCCGGCCCTGGAGGCGCTTCTTCGCCCCCTGGCCCACTATGGCGGCAAGGGGTATCTGGTCTTTCAGGGACAGAGGGCCGTAGACCACGGCATGTGGCCGGCCGGGACGGGGCCGTTGACGGTCCGCCTGGAGTGAAGTGGCCATCCAGGGGCACGGCAGGGCGGGGGGCCCGGCGCCGCGAAAAAACGCCCCGGAAACGGGGAAAAGGCGTGGCGGCCCCGGCGGCGGCGTGATACATTCAGGCGATAGACATCGCCTTGAATTCAGGATCGTTCACCGAGTTGCGTCACCCGGGCATTCGGCTGATCGTTGACAGGGACGGCCGGGCCGCCCACGTTCTCCCATAGCCTTTTGCGGCGGCGCTGAAGGCGCGGACACGCCCCCGGCGGCGTGTCGGGAATTAATACCGGAAGGATTAGAATGATGAGGCTTTCGGGATTTGTCCTTGCCTGTTTGGGCATGGTGGTTGTTGTGCTTGGCACCGCAGAGGATGCCCATGCCCAGGGTGCGGGCGGTCCCGGCGCCGGTCGGGAAGGCGACGGGGTGCTCAATGCCGTCGCCTACAGGTCGCTGCCGCCGGGTTCGTCCATCGCCGTCCGTCCCCTCGACAACTCCGACGAAAACCAGATCCTGCAGCAGGTGTTCGAACGCGAGTTGAGAGCCGGGGGCTACACCGTTTCC
>JADFHR010000082.1 GCA_022567015.1 Pseudomonadota bacterium | reverse complement strand
TCGGGGGGACACCCCCCGGTGGCCCCCCGGGGCGTCGGGAAGGCTTTCCGATGGGCCGCCATCGCCTGCGCCTCCCCTCCTACCGAGGAAACGGGAAAAGCGATCGTAGGGGTGCACTTTAGCTGATGCAGGCCACTAGTCGAACAGCTTGTCGATCTCGTCCTGGCTGATGCCCTTGCCCGCGAGCTGGGGGCCGTGCACCAGCTTCTCGTCGGCGGTCTTTTCCCGCTCCGGCTTGACGTCGACGTTGTCGAGTTCGTCCTTGCCCCAGATTTCGATGAGGGCGTTGATCCGCTCTTCCACATAGGAGACCGACTTTACCACCTTGGACACCCTTTGCCCGGTAATGTCCTGGAAGGAACATGCCTCGAAAACGGCGGCGCCGTTCGCGCCGATCATGTCAAGGCAGGCAAGGTGGTCGGCATCGGTGATCCCCTGCCGCAGCTTGGCCAGGATTTCGTCGTTGTTTTCCATGGCCTCCATGATCGTGTTGGTCGCTTCCTCGGTGGTTCCGACGATGGCGTCAAGCTGGTCGGCCATGCTGTCGAACTGATTGTCGTCGTCGTCGGGACGGTAGATGGCGGCGATCTCCTGGCGCACCCGCCGGATGTATTGGAACAGGCCCACCAGCTCGTGCTTGAGGGCCTCTGCATCGCTCTGGCCGGCGACGGTGTCGCGCTGGGTTTGCAACCTCAACCTTCCTTTCCGGCAATCACAGGAAAACACCGGTTTCGTGTGGCCGTGACGGACGGCGCCCGGCGGTCCCGGCGGTTGTTCGTGGCAGGTCCCATCGTATCGTATGTGCCCGTATGACCGGAACTATCCATTGGAGGTACCGGTCAGGTATTCGGCCCGGGGCAGACAATTTTCGTGCGGACGGTTCCGCCATCCCTTTACTATGGGGGCTAGCATTCACGTGCACCCTCTGGGCCGGGGAACGGGCGATGGGCGATCAGCTTCTCCGATCCATGTTCGACAGGGCCGTGGCCGTGTCCCAGCCCGCCCATTGCGTGCCGGCCAATCTTCCCGTCCGGCCCAAGGGCCGGACCGTGGTGGTGGGGTTCGGCAAGGCCGCCGCGGCCATGGCGCGGGCGGTGGAGGAACACTGGCCGGGCCGGCTTTCGGGCCTGGTGGTCACCCGCTACGGCCACGCGGTGCCGTGCCGGGGGATCGAGGTGGTGGAGGCGGCCCATCCGGTGCCCGACGCCGCCGGCCGGGCGGCGGCGGCGCGCATCGTGGAGACGGTCGGGGCGCTCGGCGCGGACGACCTGGTGGTGTGCCTGATCTCCGGCGGCGGGTCGGCGCTTCTCGCCCTGCCGGCGCCCGGCCTGACCCTGGAGGACAAACAGGCGGTGAACGCGGCGCTGCTTAAATCCGGGGCGACCATCTCCGAGATGAACTGCGTCAGGAAACACCTCTCGGCGGTCAAGGGCGGACGCCTGGCGGCGGCGGCCTTTCCGGCGCGAGTCGTCACCCTGGCCATCTCCGATGTTCCCGGCGACGACCCGGCGGTGATCGCGTCGGGCCCCACGGTCGCCGACCCCACCACCTTTGCCGACGCCAGGGCGGTGCTGGAGAAGTACGGCATCGAGCCGCCGGAGGCGGTGTCCAGGCAATTGAGCGGGGCCGGCGAAGAGACGCCAAAGCCCGGAGACGAGCGCCTCGCGCGGTCCGAGACGGTCTTGGTGGCGACGCCTCGAACGGCCCTCGAGGCGGCGGCCGAAACCGCCCGCGCCGCAGGGTACGCGCCGATCATCCTGGGCGACGCCATCGAGGGTGAAGCCCGCCGGGTGGCTGAGGCCCACGCCGCCATTGCCCTCGGCGCGGCGCGGCGCGAACCGCTTGCGGCACCGGACTGGGCGGCCCCGGAATGCGCCGCCGCCCTGCGCGGCGCGGCCCCTCCGTGTGTGTTCCTGTCGGGCGGCGAAACCACGGTGACGGTCACGGGCCGGGGCCGGGGCGGGCGCAACGCGGAATTCCTGCTCGCCCTTGCGCTGGCGCTGCACGGGCAACCGGAGGTGCGCGCCATCGCCTGTGACACCGACGGCATCGACGGAACCGAGGACAACGCCGGGGGCATCGTTCGTCCGGACACCCTGGCGCGCGCCGAGAGGCTGGGCCTGGACGCCGCCGCCCTGTTGGCGGACAACGACGCGTATCGCTTTTTCGCCGCCCTCGACGATCTCGTGGTCACCGGGCCGACGCTCACCAACGTCAACGACTTCCGCGCCATCCTCGTCGACGGCTAGAGCAAAGACGCTCTGCCCGCCGGTGGCCGGGAGATTATCCCGGAAACCCGCATAAATTCTGGCACCGGCGGGGACCGGGGCTTATGGTTCCGCCATGCGACGCAGACGGAACGCCAAGATCATCGCCACCCTGGGTCCGGCCACGTCCACCCAGTCGCGTATCGCCAAGTTGTTCGAGGCGGGGGCCGACGTCTTCCGGCTCAATTTCAGTCACGGAATTCGGGCCGACCACAAGCGGCGTTTCGCGGCCATCCGCAAGCTGGAAACGCGCTACGACCGCCCCATCGGAATCATGCTGGATCTGCAGGGGCCGAAGCTCAGGGTGGGCGAATTCGAAGGCGGGCGGATCCTTCTGCAGGCCGGCGATGCCTTCCGCCTGGACCTGTCCAGGGAGCCCGGTACCAAACACCGCGTGCCGCTGCCCCATCCGGAGATTTTCGCGGCGCTCAAGCCCAAAACGGACCTTCTGCTGGACGACGGCAAGATCCGCCTGCGCGTGGTGCGCTGCGGTTCCGACTTCGCCGAGACCAAGGTGGTCACCGGCGGCGAGTTGTCGGACCACAAGGGGGTGAACGTGCCAAGCGCCGTGCTGGACCTCTCGGCGCTGACCGGAAAGGACCGCGAGGACCTGCGTTTCGGACTGGATCTGGGCGTCGACTGGATCGCCCTGTCGTTCGTGCAAACGCCCGAGCACGTGGCCGAGGCGCGCAAGCTCATCGCCGGCCGCGCCGCGATCATGGTGAAGTTGGAAAAGCCGGCCGCCATCGATCACCTCGACGAGATCGTGACCCTGGCGGACGCGGTGATGGTGGCGCGCGGGGACCTGGGCGTCGAGGTCCCGCCCGAGGATGTGCCGGGCCTGCAGAAGCTCATTATCCGCACCTGCCGCCACGCCGGCAAGCCGGTGGTGGTGGCGACGCAGATGCTGGAGTCCATGGTCCATTCGCCGACGCCCACCCGGGCCGAGGCCTCCGACGTGGCCACCGCCGTCTACGATGGCGCCGACGCGGTCATGCTGTCGGCGGAAACCGCGGTCGGCGAGTATCCGGTCGAGGCGGTCGCCATGATGGACCGCATCATCTACCGGGTGGAGCGCGACCCGGCGTACCGCAAGATCATGGAAGCCGAACGCCATGCGCCCGAGGCCACCGCGGCGGACGCCATCACCGCCGCCGCCCGCCAAGTGGCCGGCACGGTCGCGGCGGCGGCCGTCGTCACCTTCACGTCCACCGGCTCGACCACGTTCCGCGCCGCCCGCGAGCGGCCCAATGTTCCCATCCTCGGGCTCACCCCCAACCCCGCCACGGCGCGGCTTCTGGCCATGGTATGGGGCGTCCACCCGGTGCTGACGCGCGAGTTGCACAGCTTCGCCGAGATGGTGAACGACGCCATCCGCGTTGCCTCGAAAGAGGGGTTCGCCGGCCCGGGCGAACGGCTGGTGATCACCGCCGGCGTGCCCTTCGGCACCCCCGGCGCCACCAACATCCTGCGCATCGCCTGGGTGGAGTAGGGCTATGGACTCATTAACTGGTGTTGCGGGTGGCGATGTCCGCTCTACGCCGCATAGCGGACCAATCTCAGGGTCGGTGCTGAAGTCCGCTAATGACCCAGGCTGTGTAAAAACTATTTTCGAGGCCCGAACGCGCAACATTGATTCGCGTAACTGCCGTCGCAGGCAATAATGGTTCACGCGTCCGCTATTGCCGATTCTATTGTTGCGCCGACGCTCTTCCGACCCGAGTTTTTACACAGCCTGGGTCATTAGCAGACGTGCAGCGACCGCCTTTCGGATGTCTGCTTTCAGGGGTAAAGCGGACGAAGATCAACGGCCCTCAGAACGTCCGCTTTTAGCCAAAAGCGGACCTAAACGTCCGCAACCAGAGCCAGCGCAACAGTTGGTGAAGGATATCGCTTTTGCGCTGCCCCCGGGGTTGGGGCAATCTCCTCGCTCGGCGCTCGGAGTGTCGCCGCCTCAGCTTGTCGGCCTGATGGCTTTCCAGTATTCGAAGTTGAGGCTGCGCATGTACTGGTCGTGGATAACGCCAAGGCAGTAGCGCATCGAGAAGCTACCGGTGAACGAGCCCGTCTCCCGGCAGTGATCGACGAGCCCATGGGTCATTTCCAGGACGTCCTCGGGCAGGCCCGCCTCCAGCGCCGCCGCGGCCTGCCATAGGGCCGCGCCCTCATCGTCCGAAACGGACCCGTTCCGGGGAAGCCCGTTGATGACCCGGTTTGTGAGCCGCGCCACGGCTCCCGGGGGAAGAATTTTCCCTTGGACTCGGCGGCGGGATGGGTATGCTTCGAACACCCGATGCGCGGGCGTCCCGCCGGTGCATGGGGGACGGAGAGAGAGCGGTGGAGTATTCGGAATCCTTAGAAAAGGCGGGCGAATACGCGCAGTCCGTGATGTCCTTTATGGAAACAAGGGGGATCCCCGCCACTCCCAATAATTTTGCCGTGTGGTTTGTCTATCACTCGGGCAGGCACCCGGACCTCACCCGCCACCTGGATGCGCTGCTCGAGGAAAACGAGGAGTTCACAGAGGCGCGCAACGCCGAAATCTTCCAAAGATTCTTCACCTTCATTCACGAGGGCACGGCTGCCACCGACGCCGCCGAAAGGATCGGGTCGGAACTGGCCAATATCCTCGCCTACCTGGATTCGGCGGGCGCCGGTGCCGCCGAGTACGGCAGGTTCCTGGAGGCCATCACCGGGAAGGTCGCCGGATCGGGAAGTGTGAGCGACTTCAAGGGCCTCATCGCGGACGCCCTTTCGGCAACGCGGTCGATGGAAGGGCACACCAGGAACCTCCAGGAAAAGCTCGACGGCTCGTCCAGGGAAATCTCCCAGCTCAAACAGGATCTGGAGGACATGCGGCTCGAGGCCATGACCGACGCGCTGACCGCCATCCCCAACCGCAAGCTGTTCGACATCGAACTGCGCCGGTCCGCCAACGAGGCCGTGAAGAACGAGGAAGAGTTGTGCCTGCTCATGGTCGACATCGACCATTTCAAGAAATTCAACGACACCTATGGCCACCAGGTGGGCGACCAGGTGCTGAAGCTCCTTGGCTCGACCCTCACCGCATGCATCAAGGGCCAGGACACCGCCGCCCGGTACGGCGGCGAGGAGTTCGCCATCATCCTGCCGCGCACCAGCCTCAAGGACGCCCTCACCGTGGCCGAGAACATCCGCCGGGCGGTGGGCACGAAGAAGGTCGTAAACCGCGCCACCGGCGAGGACCTGGGCACCATTACGGTCTCCATCGGGGCGGGCCGGTTCGAGTACGGCGAGCCCGTATCCCAGTTGATTTCCCGCGCCGACGAGGCCATGTACATGGCCAAGCGCAGCGGCCGCGACCGGGTCGTTTCCCAGGACCAGGTCCGGGTTTCGGTGTTGAACACCGCGAATCCTGAGTCATCCTAGCGGCGTGTGGCTAACTCTTCATTCCCTTCCGCAGCGCGGTGTACGTAAATCCTTGGTTTTCGGTACATGCTTGGTCGCTGAGCAAACACTGATGTTCGCTTTCTGACTGCCGCGAATTCGATAGCTGATTATGTCCGCTTGGGGTCCAGGCTGGGTGAAAACTATTTTCGAGGCCCGAGCGCGCAACATTGATTCGCGTAACCGCCGTCGCAGGCAATAATGTTTCACGCATCCGCTATTGCCGACTCTATTGTTGCGCCGACGCTCTTCCGACCCGGGTTTTTACACAGCCTGGGTCAGAACCGGACGTTCAGTAGACCCGCGCTGGATGTCCGCTCATAGCCAGAAGCGGACCTTTCCCACCCGCCTATGGATCGCCGGATGTTGGTTAATTCTGCATACTTCCCCATCTTGCTTTTAAAGGAACAAAGATCGGGGAGGAGCGGACTATGAGTTTTTCAAATATCGATCAGGCACCGGCTCGTTTGAACCGCAGCCAATTGTTTGTTTTGGCCGATCGACCGGAGACCTTCGAGGCCGCCACAACGTCCGAAGCGGATGTCATCATGTTCGAGATTGAGGATGCGATTCCACCGGATGAAAAGCCGGAGGCTCGAAAAAACATTATCGAGGCATTGACCGAGATCGACTGGGGCCAGAAATCGATTTTGATGCGGATCAACGGTCTCAACACGCCTTACGGGCGTTGCCCCTTGTGATCCCCACCGAGGGCCCTTGAGAACCCGGTAAACGGGGTTCAGGGGTTATGAAAACCCTGGCTGGGGGGCGCGGCCCTCCGTAAGCGCGCGGCGGCGCTCAAGCCGAATCGCGTCCGTCGCGATGACGGAGCGCAGGGCGGATGTCGGACTCGGTGGCCCTAATAGCCGCCGGCGACGACGGCAAGCCGTGGCCCCTCGGCGGCGGCCCGCCAGGTGTGGAGCCAGTCGTCGAAGTCGCCGATGGGCAGAGCCTTGCTGATGAAATAGCCCTGGGCGACGTCGGCGTCCATGTCCGCCAGCAGGGCGAGGATTTCGGCGGATTCGACCCCTTCGGCGACCACCGTCAGGCCCAGGTTGTGGGCAAGCTGGATGGTGGATTTGACGATGACCTGGTCGCTCTCGTCGTTGACCATGTCCATGACGAAGGACTTGTCGATCTTGAGTTCGTGCACCGGCAGATCCTTCAGGTAGGCGAGCGAGGAATACCCGGTGCCGAAATCGTCGATGGACAGCTTCATCCCCTTCTCCGCAAGCCGGTCGATGACCGCCTTGGAGCGACCCGAATCCGCCATGATCGCGCTCTCGGTGATTTCCAGAACAAGACGCTCCGGTTCCACGCCGTATTCGCCCAGCAGGTCCTCGATGAATCGGGGCAGGTCGTCGTCTTGCAGGATCTTGGCCGAAAGGTTCACCGAAACCGTCAGGTCCATCCCCGCGGCGCGCCAGCGCGCCGACTGCCCGATGGAGGTTCGCAAGGCCCACTCGGTCAGGTTCTGGATCAGCCCGGTTTGTTCGGCCAGCGTGATGAACTCCTCGGCCGGGATGTATCCATGCTCCGGGTGATGCCATCGGGCCAGGGCTTCGACGCCGATGACCTGGTTGGTCTCGACGGAAATCTTGGGCTGGTAGTGAAGCTCGAGCTGCTCTCCCTCGATGGCGCGCTTGAGTTCCCCGGTCAAGGCCAGATGGCGCACGCTGTTTTGATCCTGATCCGAATCGTAGAAGGCCAGCGGGAGTCCTGCGTTCTTGGCCACGTACATGGCGATGTCGGCCCTTTGAACCAGCTCCGTGGCGTCGGTTCCGTCGTCGGGAAAGATGGCGACGCCGATGCTGGCGCCGACGTCGAGGGTCATGCCCTTGCACTGCATGGGCGCTTCCAAAGCCTTCTGCAGGCGCCCGGCAAGCTTCGTCACCGAACCGTCGGCGTACACTGGGGACAAGAGGATGGCGAACTCGTCGCCGCCCAGGCGGGCGATCATGTCCGACCTGCGCAAGGGAGTCTTCAGGCGGGTCGCGATCTGCCGCAGCACCAGGTCGCCGATGTGATGGCCCAGGGTGTCGTTGATTTCCTTGAACCGGTCGAGGTCGAGAATCAGAAGGGCAAAATGCTCGCCCGTGCGCGCGGCCCGGCGGATGGTGTCGTCCAGCCGCTTGGCAAGGTACGTGCGGTTGGGAAGGCCCGTCAGCGCGTCGTGGAGCGCCTGGTGCTCCAGGGCCTCCTGGTGCGCTTTGCGGTCGGTGATGTCGCGGACGAACGCGATCTGCCAGCGCCCGTTGTCCGTAGACATTTCCCGCATGGCGATCTCGACGGGGAATGTCGACTCGTCCGTCCGCCGCGCCACGGTCTCGTGGCGGCGGGCGCGTGCCATGGGAGCGGCACCGGCACCGGGGCGCCGAAACAGGCCGCTGGCGTCGGGGATTAAGGTGCCGATAGGACGGCCCGCCAGCTTGTCCGCGTCCTCGCCGAACAATTTCCCGGCGGCGGGATTCGCATCGAGAATAACCCCGGTTTCATCGAGTATGAGGATGCCGTCGAAGCTGGTGCGGACGACACCTTTCATCATGGCGTCCTTGTCGCGGATCTGGGCGCCTTGGTGCCGGATGCGCAGCGTCATCCAGTTGGACTGGCTGATGATCCCGGAAACGAAGCAGAGCGTTGTCGCCAGGAGAATGACCGAGGTGTCGAGAATGAGCTTTTCGTGATGCGCGGCCATCGCCGCGGCGGTCACGGCCGCCCAGGTAAGGACCAGCAGGGCCAGGCTCTTGCGCCAGTTCCAGCCGGCGTACCTGGGGCCGAAGACGAATATGAGCAGGCCGGCGACGGCGAGCACGAACAAGGGATTCAGCCTTTGCAGCAGACGGCCCTGGACCAGGGACTGGTAGATAAGTCCCATCACCTTGACGCCCGGTATGATCCCCCAACGGGGCGCCGACAGGTTGTCGCCCAGTTGCACCGCCGTGGCCCCGACGATCACCCTCTTGCCGGCCACGCGGCCGGGGTCGAAACGCTTCGCCAGCACGTCGGCATAGGAGATCTGGTCGATGGTCTTGGGCGAGATGCCGAAATCGATGTGGTAGGTGCCGCCGGCGTGGTTCTCGATGCCCGCCAGTTTTGCCGCCAGGAAGGGTATGGTCCCGTCCTTCCACGGCTGCTGGATGTCGACGCGCCGGACGACCCCGTCCGCGTCCGGCCGCAGGGATACGGACGCCAACGCGGCCTTGTCGCGGAACGAGGGCAGGGGTTCGGTGAGGATGATGCCGGGTTCGCCGGCGTCTTCGCCGGCGTTGCCTTGGCGGTACTGCTTGAACACGGGCAGGATTGCGCGGGACCCGGCGCGCGCCAGGGCCCTCGCGAAATGGGAATCGCCGTCGGCGTTGGACGACGAGCTGAAGTCGACGTCGAACGCGACACGCTCGGCCCCGGCGTCGAGAAGCGTCTCCAGGACCCGCGCGTGGTACTCCCTGGGCCAGGGCCAGGTCCCCACTTCCTCCAGGCTTTCCGCGTCGATGGCGACGATCACCAGATCCGGGGTGGCGTCACGCCCGAAGACGGCGAATTGCGCCTCGAGAAGCTTGTTGTCCACGAAGCGCAAGGCCCCGGAAAGATAAAGCGCCGCGACCGCCAGGAAGATAACGGCGGACGTGACGTACCGGGTCTTCAGGGCCTTGTGTTTCTTGGACGGTCCGTTCGACATTTCAGCCTCGCTCGGCGTTTTTCATGGGTGGTGTCGTAAACAGCGCGACGTCCTTACGGGCACGGAACACCCGTAAGGACGCCTCTCGCCGTCTTGTTCTGGCGGTTAGGACTTCTTGCCGCCGCCTTTGCCCTTGCCGGAGTTACCGGCGCTGTTGCCGCCGCCCAGGCCACCGGCGTTGTTGTTGCCAGGGCCGCTGTTGGACAGGCCGCCACCACCGGAACCGCTACTGGACAGTCCACCGCCACCGGAGCCGCCACTGGACAGTCCGCCGCCACCGGAGCCGCCACTGGACAGGCCGCCGCCGCCGGAGCCGCTACTGGACAGTCCGCCACCACCGGAACCGCTGTTGGAGGACAGGCCGCCACCGGCCGCCGGAGCCGCTGTTGGAGGACAGGCCGCCGCCATCGTTGCCGGTGCCGAGCGCCAGACCGCCGTCCTTGGCCGCCGCGCTCACGTCGGCGCCGCCGTTTATTGCCAGGTCCCTGGCCACGGCACTGACCTCGCCGCCATGGCTCGAACCCGACACGCCGCCTTTCTTATTGAACGCGTTCTTGACGTTCACGCCCTTGGCGAACAGGCCGCCGCGGTTGTTGCTGGCGAAGATGGCGACCGCACGCGGGTGGTCGGATTTCGCCGACTGGGAAATGGTGACGCCCTTGCCACCGTGCGCGCCGGAAGACGTCGCCGCGCTACCCTTGCCCTTCCCCTTCGACGGGGTCACGTTCGAGCGCTTGCCGGCGTCAAGGCCCTTGACGATAACATCCGCGCCGGGCACCGCGGTGATGAGAGCCGTGCGGCCGGGCGTCAGTGTAACGCCGGTGCCGCCCAGGGTGGGCTGGACATCGACGACGCCCTCGGTCAGATGCACGGCGGCCCCGGCGTTCGACGCGTTGACCGTGAACACCGTACCCTTCACCACCGCCACCAGATAAGGCGTTTCCACCTCGAAGGCGGCCATGCCGGCGGCGCGCTCCTTGATCTTGTAAAGCAGGGTGCCCAGGCTCTGGAACACCCGGTACACGCCGTTCGGCCTGTCCGCTCCGGGAAGCTTGAGGGCGCTTTCCGGCGACACGGTCAAGGTCGTGCCTCGATGGGTGAGCAGGGCCCGGCTGTCGCTTCCGGTGCGGACTTCAGCCGCCGCGCCGAGGACCGCGCCCGCTTGCAGCGCCTGCCACTCGGTCGGAGCCTTGCCGCCCATGCGGTACTGTACGTTCCCCGATGCCTTGGTAACGACCCAGGTCAAGCCGTCTTGTCCCGCGGACGCCGGGGACACTCCCGGAACCGCGGCGACAAGGCCAGCCATCAGGAAGGCAAAACCGGCACTCCGGGCCCCCGCCACGACGATCCTTAACCAACCCCTGCTGCAAACGGTGGATTCGGTTGCGTTCGAGGTGGGCTCAACAGAGATTCGACGTTCCATAACAGCCTCCACTGCCAAAGTATGGTGCCTGTTTCCCACCCCGGTCTTACGTGGGCACCTCCAACAATCATGAGAAAAGATTAAGCTTATTTAAAACGAATTCACCTATAAGTCAACAAAAAATATCTTTTATAAGTAATACCTGAAATGATTTTATGTAATATCAAACTAATATTGTATCAAATTTTATCTAATTTGTGTGCATCGTAGGTGCGGCCATTTCCGGTTTTCCGTACACCGCGCCGCGGACGGGAACGAAAGGTTGGCTATACGACGCCACGATGACCCGGAATTCGCGTTGTGGGGTAGGGAGGCTCGGGAAGGGCTTAACGCGCCTGTACGGGCCTCCTGGGGCGTCCAAGGCACTCCCCGTCGTCAGGCCGTTCCTCTGACAGTAACTCCTCTATCGCCTTCACGACCCTGAGGAGCACGACGCGGCCGCGGTTCCGCGGCTCGGAGCGAGGCGCCGCCCCCCGCGCGTCAAGGTACCCGTTCCGTCCCCAACGGGCCGGTAACTCCATCATCACCACGGCCACTAGTCTCGTCGCCACGCCAAACCGGGCTCAACCGGCGGCGGCGCTGTTTTGAACTGTTCTTATTATACATTATTTTTATGTAGAATTAGGCGCCGGTTCGATGTACGGTGAACCATGAGCGGGTTAGCCACCATGCTTCCGTATTTCGTGGTCATTGCCATGGCATCGACCGCCGTGGTCCTGTTCACCGGCCTGTGGGCGATGGGCTTCGACGACGAGACCGGCGCCGGGTATTCCAATCTGCTGATGCGCTGGCGGGTGGGGATGCAGGGCCTGACGGTCGCCCTGATGGCCCTGAATTTCGTCCTCACCGGGTACTAGCCCCGATCGGCCTTAGGCCTTGTGACCGCGACAGATAGCCCTGGCGCCGCCGCGTCGGCGACCGTCGCCGCGACGCGCCACGGGCGTCCGCGGACGCCGCGACGTTTGTGACCTATCGTCTAACGGCGCTTGCGTCGCGCCGTCGCGGCCGTGCCGTCCCAAGGACGTCCCTGCCTCAGAAACTCACCCGTGTCCTGAACACGATACTTTTTTCACGCACGGGATAGCCGCCGTATTGTTTTGTCGCGGGGGCACTGCCGACCCCGATGTTGAGCCGATCGCTGCCCAACGGCTTTGGTCCGTACGCTGTCTCACACCCGGCAAGACCAAGCAACGTCAGGACCAAGGCCACCGCGACCATGGTCGTCGTTCTCATCGTGAACTTCTCCTCCCCTCGTCGGTACGGGACCCCGGGACTGCCGCCCGGTTACCCCCGCCACCGTGTAGTCTTCTTATTGGTTACCCTATAGTAGAGGAAGTTCTTCTAATTTGCCAATCCCTAAGGGTTTTTCGCCCGCGACGGGCCCGCGAGCGGCGAAACGGCCCCGGTCGCCGCCGGCGGAACATGGAACGGCCATGACCGTCGCCG
>JADFHR010000081.1 GCA_022567015.1 Pseudomonadota bacterium | reverse complement strand
CTTACCAAGGCTTTCGGACGGCGTCGCGCACGCTTCGCGATGCCCCGCATCGCCACAGCGCACGCTCCTAGCCGAAAACCTTGGTAAGCCGGCTCGTCGGGTCATGATCAGTGACCCTTGGTATTAGACCGCGATGGGGGCGGGAATGGGCGGATGAAATCGGTAATTTTGCAGCTCGAAACTGTCGTAGGAAAAATCGAATATGCTTTTCACGGAGGAATCCAGTTTCATCGTCGGCAGCGGCAGGCAGTCGCGCTGCAATTGTAATTGAGCCTGTTCCAAGTGGTTGGAATACAGGTGGGCGTCGCCGAACGTATGAACGAAATCCCCCGGTCCCAACCCGGTGACGTGGGCAACCATCATCGTTAACAGGGCATAGGACGCGATGTTGAAGGGCACGCCGAGGAAGACGTCGGCGCTGCGCTGATAGAGCTGGCACGACAGTTTTCCCTGCGCGACATAAAATTGGAACAGGCAGTGGCATGGCGGCAACGCCATGGCGTCGATATCGGCCACGTTCCAGGCGCTGACGACCATCCGGCGGGAATCCGGGTTCGTCCGAATGCGCTCGATAAGCCGGGAAATCTGATCGATGTGCCCGCCGTCGGGCGTCGGCCACGACCGCCATTGGGCGCCGTAAACGGGCCCCAGGTCGCCGGCCTCGTCGGCCCATTCGTCCCAGATGCGCACGCCGTTTTCCTGAAGATATTTTACGTTCGTGTCACCCCTGAGAAACCAGAGCAATTCGTGGATTATGGATTTCAGGTGCAGCTTCTTGGTCGTCAGCAAGGGAAAACCGGCGTGCAGATCGATGCGCATCTGGTGCCCGAACACGCTGAGCGTTCCGGTTCCGGTTCTATCATCCTTGTAGATACCGTTCTCGCGAACGTGACGCATGAGATCCAGATACTGTTTCATGGGCCGTTATCTGGATATTTCCCTTGGTGGCTTTCGAGACGCACTGTAGCCGTTCCCGCCGCCGGCGCAAGGCCCGTCGGTCCCCTCGACCCAGCGCCCTGCCCGGGGCCGGCGGCGGCGGCGCGGGCAAGCCCCTCGTGGTGAATCCGCCCGGCCGACCGGGGGCGGGCGTCCGGGGCCGCCATCCCTTTCCTCCGCCCCCTCCACCCTCTTCCCAAGGGGCCGGGAAATCCCTATATTGAGGGTGTCGGGAAACCGACTATGGCGATAAACGTGGTGTGGAATAAGCGTTGCGGACCCGGGGGCAGTGCCCGGCGCCTCCACCAAACCTTCTCCGGCGGCCCGCCTTGCGACCGGGGCTCTCTGGGGGCGATACAGGATCGACGCGCGTGGTAAAGACATGGCTTTCGCCCGGCATGGTACCGCCGTTATCGGGCCAAACACACAAATGCCAATGATAACGAGGCATTTGCTGTAGCCGCATAAGCTGCAGCGGGGTTCGGGGGGCACCTGGCAACAGAAGCCCCCCACTCGGCCGGCCCTTTGGTGAACGGGTGCGATGACCACCTACTCCCTGAGCTACGATAAATGGATCGAGGACGCCATGCGCGGCGTCATCCGCCGTTCGCTCGCATTCGTGGCGTCGGAGGGACTGCCCGGCGAACACCACTTCTACATCACGTTTCGCACCCACGCCGAGGGCGTGGAGGTGGCGGAGTTCCTGCGCGCCCAGCACCCCGACGAAATGACCATCGTGCTGCAGAACCAGTTCAGCGACCTGGAGGTCGGCGAGGACCTGTTCGCGGTATCGCTCAAGTTCAACGGCAGGGACGCGCGCCTGCGCATTCCGTTTGCCGCCGTCACCGCGTTCGTCGACCCGTCGGTCAATTTCGGGCTTCAACTGAAGACGATGAAGGTGCCCGCCGCTTCGGAAAAGGCGGCCCCGGGCACGGGCGCCATGGTCTCCGGCGCCGGGGACCGGTTGATCGGGCACAACACCGATTCGCCGGACGACGAGGGGAAGATGGGCAAGGTCATCACCCTGGACGCCTTCCGCAAGAAGTAGGGGCCTAGTGGCCCGCATCCGCCACCGTTCCAAGGTTGGGCCCCGGCCCGGGGAGGGTCATGGTAATGAGCGATTTCATCCACCACGAGATGTTCCCGCTGGCCGAGGACACCGCCTCGTACCGCCGCCTGACCACGGACTACGTGGCCACTGCCCGGTTCGAGGGAGAGACGGTGTTGAAGGTGGACACCCGGGCCCTGACCCTGCTCGCCGAAGAGGCCATGCGCGACACGGCGCATTTCCTGCGTTCCGAACACCTGGCCCAGCTGCGCCGGATCCTCGACGACCCGGAGGCCTCCGGCAACGACAAGTTCGTGGCCCTTGAATTGTTGAAGAACGCCAACATCGCCGCCGGGGGCGTCCTGCCCATGTGCCAGGACACGGGCACCGCCATCGTGCTCGGCAAGAAGGGCCAGAACGTGTGGACCGGCGGCGACGACGAAGCGGCGCTGGCCGAGGGCATCGTCAACGCCTTTGTCGGGAGCAACCTGCGCTACAGCCAACTGGCGCCGCTGGACATGTTCAACGAGGTCAACACCGGCACCAACCTGCCCGCCCAGATCGATCTCCACGCCACCCCGGGAGACACCTACCGGTTCCTGTTCGTCGCCAAGGGCGGCGGTTCGGCCAACAAGACCTTCCTCTACCAGGAGACCAAGGCGCTGTTGAACCCGGACAGCCTGATGGCCTTCCTCGACGCCCAGATCAGGACCATCGGCACCGCGGCCTGCCCGCCCTATCACCTGGTCATCGTCATCGGCGGCACCTCGGCCGAGATGACCATGAAGACCGTGAAGCTGGCCAGCACCCATTACCTGGACAGCCTGCCCACCCGCGGCACCAAGCACGGCCAGGCCTTCCGCGACGTGGAAACCGAAGAGGCGGTGTTCAAGATGACCCAGGCCATGGGCATCGGCGCCCAGTTCGGCGGCAAGTACTTCTGCCACGACGTGCGCGTCATCCGGCTGCCGCGCCACGGGGCATCGTGTCCGGTGGGCATCGGGCTGTCGTGTTCCGCCGACCGCCAGATCCTGGGCAGGATCGCCGCCGACGGTGTCTTCCTCGAGCAGCTGGAGACCGACCCCGCCAAGTACCTGCCCGACGTCACCGAGGCGTATCTGGACAGCGCGGTGGTGCAGATCGACCTCACCCGCCCCATGGACGAGGTGCTGCGCACCCTGAGGGGCCATCCGGTCAAGACCCGGCTCTCGCTCACCGGACCCATGGTCGTCGCCCGCGACATCGCCCACGCCAAGCTCAAGGAGCGCCTGGACGGGGGCGACGGCCTGCCCCGCTACCTCAAGGACCACTGCGTCTATTACGCCGGCCCGGCGAAGACGCCCAAGGGCTATGCGTCGGGGTCCTTCGGCCCGACCACGGCGGGGCGCATGGACGGCTACGTCGCCGAGTTCCAGGCCGCCGGCGGTTCCATGGTCATGCTGGCCAAGGGCAACCGGTCGCGCCAGGTCACCGACGCCTGCAAGAAGTACGGCGGGTTTTACCTGGGCTCCATCGGCGGCCCCGGGGCGCGGCTGGCCCAGGACTGCATCAAAAAGGTCGACTGCATCGAGTTCCCCGAGCTCGGCATGGAGGCCGTGTGGAAGATCGAGGTCGAGGACTTCCCCGCCTTCATCGTCGTCGACGACAAGGGCAACGACTTCTTCGCCCAGTTCTCCGCGCCCATGCCCGTCCACGACGAGGTCTGACGGCGGGCCGGTGACGGGAGCCGGCGGCCGCAATCCGATGTGCGCGCCGGAATTCCTGTTCGACGGGCCGCCCGGCGCGGCGCTTCCTCTTCGACTTGGCCCGCGAACTCGGAAAGACGGCCGGCGAGTTGGAGCGGACAATCTCGTCCGCCGAGCGCGCCGAGTGGGCGGTTTATTTCCTTGTGCTCGACGAGGACGGAAAAGACGCCAAGCGGCGCGCCTGGCTGGAAGAGCAGGCCCACGCCGGCCTCAATGCGCTGAAAAACAGAAAGTAATTTACACGGATGAACACGGATCAACGTCTATGGGTTCATCCGTGTCCATCCGTGTCCATCCGTGTTCACTCTTCCCGGTCTGTTTCTTTGGGCCTCAAGGCTTGCCCGGCGTTGCCGTGAACGCCCACACCAGGGCGGCGATCCATCCCAGCAGGATCCAGCCAAGGAGCAGGTTGAGCACCAGGATGGCGCCTGTCTGGTGATGGCGGCGCGCCCCGGCACTTCCGGGAAAGGGGCCGTCGATGCCGGTTGAGCCCGCGACCCTTGGCGCTTTCGTCATCGCCGTGGCGGCGGTTGTGGTGTCGCCCGGCCCCGACACCATGATCATCCTGCGCTACGCGCTGGCCTCGGGGCGGAGGGCGGGCTTCGCCGCGGTGGCCGGGGTGCAGTTGGGCCTGATGGTGCACACCGTGCTGGCGGTGCTCGGCGTTTCCCTGATCATCGCCTCGTCACCCGTGCTGTTCAAACTGGTGGCGGTGGCGGGAGCGGCCTACCTGGCGTGGCTTGGCGTCCTCGGTTTCCGCGGCGCGGCGCCGTTCACGCCGGGCGGCGGCCGCCCTTCTGTGGACCTGGCCAGGGCCTGCCGCGACGGCATCCTGACCAACCTCCTGAACCCCAAGGTGATCCTCCTTTTTCTGGCGCTTTTCCCCAATTTCGTCGACGCCGGCCGCGACGACGTGCCGGCTCAACTGGTCACCCTGGCCGTGGTTCTGATCGTGGTAAACGTGATTTGGCAGGCGCCGCTGGCCTGGGCGGCGGAAGCCATCGGGCGCTGGCTGGGCCGCCCGGGCGTCGGCCTTTGGGTCTCGCGCGTCACCGGCGGCGTGCTGCTGGCCTTCGCCGCCCTGCTGCTGTACCAGCATCTGCTATAGGACGCCGGGGCAAGGGGTATGGCCGTCAGCCCGGATTTCCGCGACTACGTGCTGGATTTGCTGGAACCCCTGGGGCGGGTGCGGGCACGGGCCATGTTCGGCGGCGCCGGATTGTATCTGGACGACACGTTCTTCGCCATCCTCGCCAACGACGTGCTGTATTTGAAGGTGGACGACGCCAACCGGGGCGAATTCGAGGCGGCGGGGGCGGCCCCTTTCAAGCCCTTCGCGGACAAGCCCCACACCATGTCCTATTACGAGGCGCCGGCCGAGGTCATGGAGGAGTCCGAGGAACTGTGTGCCTGGGCGCGGCGCGCCTGGGAGGCGGCGCGCCGTGCCGGGGCAAAGGGCAGGAGCAAGGGAAAAAAGACGCCATGAGTTCCGACGCCGGCCAGTTGCGCAAGCGTTCCGTCCTCATCGCCGGTCATCACACCAGCGTTTCCCTGGAGAACGCCTTCTGGGCGGCGCTGAAACGGATCGCCGACGGGCGCGGGTTGTCCGTCAACGGGCTGATCACCGAGATCGACCGCGGGCGGTCCGCCAACCTGTCCAGCGCCATACGCGTCTTCGTGCTTGAGAACCGGGGCGGCGGGGGCGGAGGCTGACCCTCAGCGGATCTTGAAAAGCTGTTTCAGGATGTCCGAGGGCCGGATCTTCTTTTGCTCCGGGGGCGGTGGCGGCGGCTCCGGCAGAGCGTCTTGCGGCGGCGGGGCCTGGACCTGCGGCGGCGCGGGTTGCTGGCCCTGGGGCTGCCCGCCCGGGGGGACGCCGAGAACGCCGCGCAGCACGTCGCCGATCCCCTTCTTGCGCAGCAGCTTTTCGACGCCCGGGATGCGTAGTCCGACGCCCTGTAAACTGGACATGTCGAGCTTGATGTCGGGGGCGTCCAGCGGACCCTTGATCCGGAAGGGCACCACCTGCGCCGTCTGGGCCGTCCTGGTGGCCCGCGACAGCAGCGCCGTGACGACGTTTTCCGACAGGCGCATCTCGCCGTCCACGTCGATGCGCCAGCCGGGCAGATCGACGATGCCCCTGGCCCGGCCGGTGCCGACGTTGGACACCAGGCGCATGTCCTCGGACCGGGCCACGCCGCGTTCGATCTTGAAGGTGCCGGTGATATCGGCCAGCTCCTTGCCCCGTTTGCGGCCGCCCAGCGCGTCGCCCAACCGGTTGAGCCCGGCCACCAGATTCAAGGCGCCGGCCAGGGCCGTGCCCCTGACGTCCGCCTGAACCTCCAGTCCGCGCATGGCCAGCGACCCGTTGCCGCCCAGGCTGCGCACCATGTCGGCGACGCTGCGCCCGCTGGTGGAGAGCCTGAGATCCATGTCCATCCTGCCCGACGCGACGCTTTTTCCCGACACCGCCCGCCCGGCCTCGCCCACGTCCACGTTCCTCAGCGAAAGCACCGCCTGGATGCGGGGCGGAGAGGCCGCGTCGACCCGGGCGTTGGCCTGCAGCGCGCCGCCGAAAACGACGCCCGACAGGCGCTCCGCGATGAGGACGCCGTCCGCCACCGTGGCCGTCAGGTCCGCGTTCTCGAGCCGGTAATTCTGATACACGATGGCGGCGGCGTTCAACGTGAGGGCGGCATCGAAGGTCCTGAGCGCCGAAAGGTCGATCGGTTCGCGCGACCAGCGTTCGCCGCCCGACGCCGTCCTCGCGGCAACCCGGACGACGCCTGGCACGACGGCGGGACGAGGCGGCGCGGCCCAGGACGCGGGGACGAGGCGCGGCGCGGCTAAGGGTCGCCCGGGCGTCTGCCGAAGCGAGGCGGTCCGCCGGACCGGCAGGAACCGATCGACGACGATCTCGCCGGTCTTCAAGTCGGCGGTGATCCTGGGGCGCGGACCGGCAAGGTCCACCGTTACCGTCCCTTCCACCGGGACCGGCCCCACCGTGCCCTTGACGTCCGACAGGGTCAGCGCCGAGGCGTCGCCCTTCACCTGGGCGGCGATGTCCAGGCCGCCGAGGGGCGTGGCCGTGCGGTAATCGGCGCCGAGCACGCGGACCAGGCGCGGCAGGTCCGGGTGCTTGATCGTGACCTTCAGATCGAACCTCGGCCCGATGGGCAGGACCGACACGGTGCCGGCCAGGGCGACCTCGGCCCCGGCGGCGTTCACGGTCACGTCGATCACCGGCCGCAGCAGGGACCCGTCGGCCCGGCCTTTCAAGGCCACCTTCCCCAGCTTCTTGGGCGGCACCGGGGAGTCGAATCCGGCGAGCCTGAACAGCCGCGACGGATCGTTGGCGCGCACATCGAAACGCACGTCTTCCATCTTGGGCACCCCGGACAGTCCCTTGAGGGTGCCGCTGATGGTGGCCGAGGCCCCGGCCAGTTTGGCGACACTCAGTCGGCGCACCTCCAGGGTTTCGCCCGTCAGAACACCGTCGAACACCACGTCCTTGATGGAGGTCCCCCGGTAGACCACCGTCTTGATGCGGGCCTTGAGGGTGGCGTCGAACGCGCCAAGCACGTTCGATGGGGGCGGGGCGCCGGCGGCGGGCCTGGTCGGTCTCGGCGCCGGCGTCCTCTTCGGGCCATCCGCCTTCGCCTCCGGCGCCGCTCCCGCGGCCGCCGGGGCGCTTGGCGGCAGATAGGCATCCAGGTTGATGCGGTCGAGGACCAGGTCGGCGCTAAACGCCGGGCGCCCGCCCAGCGCCGCGCTCAGCGTGCCGGTCAGCCGCGAACTGTCGAACTGGAAATCCACGGCCGTCGCCTCGATGCGGTCGGGCGTCGCCCAGAACCTGCCGGCCAGCGTAAGCCGGCGCAGGCGGTCGTCGGGCACGCCCGGCATGGCATGGCCGAGCCAACTCAGGACCCCCCGGGAATCGCTGACCGAGGCTTCCACTTCGCCGTCGAACCGGGGCTTTCCACCCTCGGCCGTGAGGAACCCGAACACGGCGACGTCGGAACCGCCCGGAAGTTGGGCCGAAAGCTGGCTGACGGTGACCTCGCCGTTGGTCAGCTCGGCGCTCAGGCGCGCCTGGCCGACGATCCCGCCCTTGAAGGTGATGGCTTCCACCGAGATGTCCAGGGAACCGTCGATGTCCACGGGCAGGGAGAACCCCGGCGCGCCATCCTCGGTGGGCCCGGCGGCGGGCCGCAGGACCAGAGACGCCCTCTGTTTGGGGCCGCCCGTCCCGCCGGCCGACGCCGGTCCGCCGGTCGCGGCGGGCAGCGCAAGCCATTTGTCCATGTCGATGTGGTTGACGGCGACCTGGACCGTGACGTTGGCGGCGTCGCCCAGTTTTATCAAAACGTTGCCGGTGGCCCTGGTGTTGCCGAGGCGCAAGGCGAAGTCCTTGAACTCGGCGCCGGAGGCGGACGCCACGACGGTGCCTTCGAAGCCGAAGCCCTGGTTGAGGAACCCCGGCAGCGGACCGCCCACCCCGGCGGCGGCGATGAGGGCCGACAGTTCGTCCCCCTCGCCCTTCACCTTGCCCTTGAAGCGCGGCGCGTCGGCGAGGCTGAGCAGGGCCCCTCCGATCTGTATCCGGGCACCGCCGGGTGCGTCCGTGACGGTCAGGGTAACGGGCACCGTGCGCTCCTTGATGACCTTGCCCACGGACACCTCGTAGCTGAGGGGAATGCCGCGGGCCACCAGCCGGCCGGAGCTTTCGAAGGGGCCGTCGAGCGATCGGGCGGCCAGGCGGGCGTTGATCTCCGCCACCCGCTCGATGGTGCCCTTTCGGCTGTCCCGGAAAACGAATACCCCGTTCTCGATGGTGAAATTGTCGAGCCGCACGGACGGCTGGGAACCGCCGGATGCCGCCGGATCGCCCTCCTTGCCCGCCTCGTCCGCCGCCGTCGCGGCGTCCGGCTCCGACGCGCTCTTGGCGGCGAAATCCCAGTTCCTGCGCCCGTCGCCGAGAATCTCGAGTTCGATCACCGGCTCGACCAGCTTGATCGTTTCCACCTGGAACTCGCCGGCCAGCAGCGGCCCCAGGGCGATACGGATCTCGAGCGACTTCAGGCGCACCATCTCGGCGGCGGCGGCGCCTTCCATATTGGCCAGCGTCACGTCGTTGACGACCAGGGCCGGCGCCGGCAGAAGCGTGATCCGGATGTCGCCGGCGATGACGAGCGTGCGCCCGGTGAGGGCTTCGGCGCGGGCGGCGATCTGTTCCCTGTAGTCGTTCCAATCGATCAGGCCGGGAAGGATCAGAACCGCCGCCGCGAGGACGAGGACGAGTCCGACGACGCCGAACAGAACCTTCTTCACGCCCTCTGCTCCGTGACTGATGGAATGAAACGGAATACCCGATGAAGCGCGCGCCGGAACGGCCGCCGCTTCCAAGGCGCGATATTAGAGGCTGACCCCGCCCGGATCAAACCGAACAATGCCGGTAAACGACGGTTCTTTGGTATCCCGCCAGTGTCCTGTCCCAGAGATTCGTACGCTATACGACGGTCTTGCGAGGTTTCCGGCTAGGAGCGCGGCGCGCCGTGATGCTGGTAGCATCACAAGCGGCGCGCGACGACGCCGGGGGCCGCGGGGGCGTCCCCCGTATACCGTAGCCGGGGGGACACCCCCCTTGGTCCCCCCGGGAGCCTCGCAAGACCGCCCTTCGGGTCGCGTTTCCCGCTCCCTCGGGGGTCGCGGGGGCGCCCCCCGCATACGGTGTCGGGGGGACACCCCCCGGTGGCCCCCCGGGGCGTCGGGAACGCTTGACGATGGGTCCCCATCGCCCGCGCGTCCCCTCCTGCCGAGGAAACGGGAAACGCGATCGTATGATACGCGAAATCGTGAAAGTGAGTACTAGTCGGGTGTAGGGCGGGATCGAACCGGCGCCGGCATTTCAACGGGATGGCGAAGCACGCTCATGCGCCGCGATGCCGCCCGCCGGCGTCGTCCCCGGTCACGATCCGGTGTAAAACTCGGGCCAGCGTCTTTTCGCCACGGCACCGTCGCTGGCCAGCGCGTGACAGGAATTCAGCAGGGCCGGCTTGCCCTCCGCGGACTCCGCCGGCCGCCTTTTCTCGCGGCCCGGAACCACCGTCTGGTACGCCGTCGCCGCCAGCGGTCCCAGCAGCATGTCGGTCAGGTGGGTGCAGCCCCTGGTCCCGCGAAACAGCGTGTGCACGGCCTTGCGCCAGCCCGGGGCGATACGCAAACCCTTCAGCGCGCCGAAGCCGGCGGTGACGTCGCCGCACACGGTGAACGGCCCGTGGTCGGTGGCGGCCTCGGCGGCGTGGACCACCAGGTCCTCATCCACGGTGAGGCGGATCCACATGCCGTGGATGGGCTCGCCGGCGTCGATGCGGCCGCGGTCCACGTTGTCGAACCCATAGGTCTTGGTATCGACAAGGAACGCTTCGATGTCCCACAAGCCGTCTTTCCTGTGATAGCCGCGGCAGCGGATCTCGCGGGTGTGGATGTGCCGGCGCGGGGCGGGTGGCGATAATGGCATGGTGGCCTCTCAACGGCGTTGGCGCGGGGGATTATGGGCCTTCAGGCACCGTAGCGGTCGCCGAAGACGAAGGCCTCGGTCTCGCGGATGTCTTTCTCCAGGGCCGTCTTCACCGCCGCGTAGAGGTCACGGATCGACACCATGCCGACGATGCGGCCGTCATCGACCACGGGCAGGTGCCGGTATTTCCGTGTCCGCATGAGTTCGAGGGCGTCCAGCGCCGAATCCCGGGGCGCCAGGGTATCCGGGTTCCCGGTCATGATCTCTCCCACGGTGGTCTTGTCCGCGTCCCGGTTCCCGGCGATGACGCGGCGGGTCAGGTCGCGCTCGGTCACGATGCCGAGCAGCTTGCCGCCGTCGTCGGTGACGACGATGGCGGCGATGTTCTTTTCGGCCATCTGTTTGGCCGCTTCGCGGGCCGTATTCTGTTTCGACAGGACGCAGAGTTTTTGGTCGTTCACGATATCGGGAATAATGCGTAGCCGCATGGTTGCCTCCTGACAGCCGGTGGCACTTTGTTTTTGTACTACCTGGCAAGGGGCAAGGGAAATTCAAAACCGGCGCCGGTCATTCCCTGGGCTCGCCGCCCGACGCCGTTTTTTGGGGCGGGTTGATGCGGATCGACGTGATCTGATGGCGCAGGCGGCGCAGGATTTCAAAGCGGAAACCATGGAACATGAATGCC
Source organism: Pseudomonadota bacterium (assembly GCA_022567015.1). GTDB lineage: Bacteria > Pseudomonadota > Alphaproteobacteria > Rhodospirillales > 2-02-FULL-58-16 > JACZQZ01. The sequence goes on along the minus strand of JADFHR010000081.1, from coordinate 1,366 downwards.
TGCCCAACCTCGGGTATGCGGCGGGATTCGTGCAGGATCAACCCGGCCACGGTGGCCGCCTCCTCGTCGGGCAGGTCCCATTCGAACTGCCGGTTGAGGTCCCGGATGGTGACGCTGCCCTCGACGACGTAGCTTCCGTCGCCTTGCGGGCGCACGCCGGCGACGACGACATCGTGTTCGTCCACAATTTCGCCGACGATCTCTTCCAGGATGTCTTCCAGGGTGACGATCCCCATGAGGCTGCCGTATTCGTCCACGACCAAGGCAAAATGTTCATGGCGCTTGCGGAAGGCCTGAAGCTGATTCAGAAGCGACGTGGATTCCAGGATGAACCAGGGCTTAGCCGCCAGGGCGAAGATGTCGAGGTCGTCCAGATTGCCGCCCGCCGCCCGCAGCGCCTTCAGCAGCGCCTTGGAATGAAGGACACCGACGACGTTTTCCGGCTGTTCCCGCCACAGGGGAACGCGGGTGAAGGGGCTGGCCAGCACCTTGTCGACCATGGCCGCCGCCGGCTGGCCGGCTTCGATCATGACCACGGTCTTGCGGTGGACCATGATCTCGCTCACCTCCACGTCGGCCAGATCCAGGATGCTGCGCAGCATGGCGCGTTCCTGCTTGACCGCGCCTCCCTTTCCGGCGTGGAGATCGATGGCGCCGCGCAGTTCGGCGGCCGACGCACCGAGCGCCTCGGTGGCGTCGAAGGTGACTCCGAACAGCCTGAACATCCCGCGCACCACGAGGTGCACGGCGCCGGTTGCCGGCGCCAGCGCGAACACAAGCGCGTTCACGACCGGCGCGCTGGCCAGCGCCACCCGGTTGGGGTCGCGGAGCGCATAGGTCTTGGGCAGGATTTCCGAGAAGATCAGGATCAGGAGCGTCATGGAGACGGTGGCATAGGCGATGCCGGCCTCGCCGAATACTCCGATGAGAAATCCGGTGGCCAGCGCCGAGGCCATGATATTGACCAGGTTGTTGCCCAGCAAAATGGCGCCGATAAGCCGTTCCTTCTTCTCGTACAGGCGGTTGATCATGCGCGCGCGGCGGTCGCCGTTTCGCTCCAGCTGGTGCATGAGCGGGCGGGAAGCGGCGGTCAACGCCGTCTCGGAACCGGAGAAAAAGGCGGAAAGAATCAGCAGGACGGCGATGGCACTCAGGGATATCAACATGGTTGCCTCTCAACCGTTGTCGGTGGGTGATGGGTGACGGTGGCACTGCGTGCCCGTCCCGTCGCCGCCCGGTCAGGCGGCGACGGCGTTTTCCAGCACGGCGCCCACGTCGCCGGGGTCCACGTCGTGGGCGATGAAGGCCTTGCCGATACCCCGCACCAGGACGAACGTGAGTTTGCCCGCGCGCACCTTCTTGTCCA
>JADFHR010000080.1 GCA_022567015.1 Pseudomonadota bacterium | reverse complement strand
AACCCGACATGGCCTCGCTGGCCACCGGGTCGGTGAACTTCCCCAATCAGATCTACGAGAACCCGCCGCAGCTGGTCGAGGGTCTGGCGTCGACCATGCTGGAGAACGGCATCAAGCCGGAGGTCGAAGTCTTCGACGTGGCGATGCTCTATAACGCGCGCCGCCTGGTGGACCGCGGGATGATCGCGGCGCCGGCCCATGTGCAATTCGTCATGGGCATCGCGAACGCCTTGCCGGCGCGCCGCCGGCTGCTCGAGTTTCTGGTCTCGGAACTTGGCGACATCATGCCCGACGCCACGTGGGCGGCGGCCGGCATCGGCCGTCACCAACTGGAGGTCAATCATTGGTGCCTGGAGCTCGGCGGCCATCCGCGGACCGGGCTCGAGGACAACATCAAGTTCGACAAGACACGCCTCGCCGCGAGCAACGCGGAACTGGTTGCGCGGGTCGCGGAACTCGGCGCCGAATATGACCGCCACCCGGCGCCGCCGGCGGAGGCGCGCGCCATCCTCGGCCTGGCCTGAGCGCCGCCCGGCGGGAATCGGTTACGGCGTTCGGTGCGGTTTGCGCAAGGCGCAGTAGAATCCCGGATAGAACCGGTGCTCGAGGATTCCGATGGCCACTTCTTCGAGGCCGCTTTCGGCGGCCAGGCGCCGCACATGGCGGCGGCTGCGCGGTCAGGGTGTTCTCAGTCGTCGGACATTTCCCGGATCGGCCCGCCCATCGGCGCCCTCTCTTTTTCGGTGTTGAATGTGCCTTTTACGACACAATCTGTAAACGATGGGGCGAATCCGGCAACCGTATTGCGCCGGGGCCACGCGCGGCGTATCACACCCATGGTAGCGGCGTTTGATTTTGCCCGGCGGAGCCCCGGAACATCCGACAGCGACGGAAGAGAGGCCCATGCCACGCACAAACGAAGAGCGACAAAAGGCGAACCTGATCGCCACGGTGGTGCGCAAGGCGCGCCGACGGTTTAAAGGCAACAGGCGGGCGGCGGCCGACCGTTTCCTCTCCCAATACTACCGGCACGTGCCGCCCCATGACCTCCTGGAGCAGAGCCCGGACAGCCTGTTCGGCGCCGCCCTGGCGCACTGGAATTTCGGGACCACCCGCGCCCCCGGCAAGGCTGCCGTGCGCGTCTACAACCCGTCCGTCAAAAAACACGGCTGGCGGTCGGAACACACGGTGGTCGAGATCGTCACCGACGACATGCCGTTTCTGGTCGATTCCGTCACCGCCGAGCTCAATCGCCAGGGGCTGATCGTTCACCTGATCATCCACCCCATCCTCAAGGTGCGCCGCGACAAGAGCGGGCGGCTGCGGGAATTGGTGGAGACCGACGAATCGGGGACCGGCGTCGCCGCCGAATCCTTCATGCATTTCGAGGTCACCGGGCAATCCGGCGAACGGCTGGCCGGGATCGCCGCCTCCATGGAGGCGGTGATCAACGATGTCCGCGCCGCCGTCGAGGACTGGCGGCCCATTCGTAACACGATGGCGGCGATCATCGAGGAACTGGAGTCGCCGCCGGCGAACGTGCCGGCGGAGGACGCGGCCGAGGTCCGGGATTTCCTGCGCTGGATCCACGACGATCACTTCACCTTCCTGGGTTTCCGCGAATACCTGATCAAGGGCGACGGCGAACGCGCCACCGTTTCGGCAAACCGCAAGGCGGGACTGGGCATCCTGCGCGATCCCGAATTCCAGGTTTTCAGGGAACTGCACGACCTGGCCTCCATGCCGCCCGACATGCGCGCCTTCGTCAGCCGGCCCGAGCTGTTGATGGTCACCAAGACCAACCGCAAGTCCACCGTCCACCGCCCGGTCCACATGGATTTCATTGGAATCAAGCGCCTCAACGCCCAGGGCAAGGTGGTCAGCCAGCGCATGTTCGTCGGCCTGTTCACGTCGACCGCCTATAACTGGAGTGCCCGCGACATTCCGCTGCTGCGCCGCAAGTTGCAGAAAACCTGTGCCCGCGCCGGCTTCGAGCCGGCCAGCCATGACGGCAAGGCCCTGCTCAATATCCTCGAGACCTTTCCCCGCGACGAACTGTTCCAGATCTCGGAAGACCAGCTGTTCCGCACCGCCTTGGGCATCCTGCACCTTCAGGACCGCCAGAGGGTGGCCCTGTTCCTGCGCCGGGACGATTTCGAACGGTTCATCTCGTGCCTCGTGTACGTGCCGCGCGAGCGCTACACGACGGCGCTCAGGGAGCGCGCCCAAAAGATCCTGGAAGACGCGTTCGCCGGCGAAATCGCGGCCTTCACCACCCTGCTTGGCGATGCCCCCTTGGCGCGGGTGCACATGATCATCCGCACCACGGCGGGCCGGATTCCCGACTACGACGCGGCAAAGATCGAGGCCGAGCTGATCGAGGCGGCGCGTTCGTGGACCGACCATCTCTCCAATGCGCTGATCGCCGCATGCGGCGAGGAGAAGGGCCTGACCCTTTACCGGCGGTACGAAGACGCCTTCCCTGCGGGCTACCGCGACGAGTTCGACGCCACCGAGGCGGTCGCCGACATCGCCGTGATCGAGGAAACCCTGGACAGCGGCGAGCTCGGCATGAACCTGTACAGGCCCCCGGGGACGGCCGACAACCAGTTGCGGTTCAAGGTCTATCATCCTCACCAGGCAATCCCCCTGTCCCACATCCTGCCCATGCTCGAGCACATGGGTCTGATGGTGGTGGACGAGATTCCCCACGCCGTCTGTCCCCAGGGCGCCGGCGACAGTACGGTGATGATTCACGACTTCGGGATCGAGACCCGCAACGGCGCCGCGGTGGACCTGGGCGCCATCCGCGGGAACTTTCACGACACCTTCCACCGCGTCTGGCGCGGCGAGGTGGAGAGCGACGGGTTCAACGGCCTGGTGCTGAGCGCCGGGCTCGCCTGGCGCGAGGTGGTCATCCTCCGGGCCTATTGCAAATATCTGCGCCAGGCGGGTATCGCGTTTTCCCAGGCCTACATGGAGCAGACCCTGACCAACAACCCGACCCTGACCCGCCAGATCGTCGCCCTGTTCCAGACCATGTTCGACCCGGCGCGGGCCGATGGGGCCGAGGCGCGCGCCGCCACGATCCTGAAGGCGCTCAACGGCGGCCTGGATTCGGTGGTCAGCGCGGATGAAGACCGCATCCTGCGCCGGTTCATCAACCTGGTGGAATCGACCTTGCGCACCAACTACTTCCAGCCCACCAAGGACGGCGCGCACAAGTCCTACGTTTCGTTCAAGCTCGACAGCCGCAAAGTGGAGGACTTGCCGCTACCCCGGCCCCTGCGCGAGATCTTCGTCTACAGCCCGCGCATGGAAGGGATCCATCTGCGCTTCGGAAAGGTGGCGCGCGGCGGCCTTCGCTGGTCCGACCGGCGCGAGGACTTCCGCACCGAGGTCCTGGGCCTGGTCAAGGCGCAACAGGTCAAGAACGCCGTCATCGTGCCGGTGGGCTCGAAGGGCGGCTTCGTCGTCAAGCGGCCGCCGGCCGGCGGCGACCGGGAGGCGTTCCAGAACGAAGGCATCGCCTGCTACAAGACCCTCATTTTCGGCATGCTCGACATCACCGACAACCTGAAAGGGACCAAGGTGGTGCCGCCCAGGGACGTGGTGCGCCGCGACGACGACGACCCCTACCTGGTGGTCGCCGCGGACAAGGGCACGGCCACCTTTTCCGACATCGCCAACCAGGTGTCCGCCGACTACGGCTTCTGGCTCGGCGACGCCTTCGCCTCGGGCGGCAGCCAGGGCTACGACCACAAGAAGATGGGAATCACCGCCCGCGGCGTCTGGGAATCGGTAAAACGGCACTTCCGCGAGATGGGTGCCGACACGCAAGCCGACGACTTCACGGTGGTCGGCGTCGGCGACATGTCGGGCGACGTGTTCGGCAACGGCATGCTGCTTTCGCCCCACATCAAGCTGGTGGCGGCATTCAATCACCTGCACATCTTCGTCGACCCCGACCCTGATCCGGCCAAAAGCTTCGCCGAGCGCGAACGGCTGTTCGCGTTGCCGCGCTCGGGCTGGAACGACTACGATCGCAAGCTGCTGTCCAGGGGCGGCGCCGTCTTCGAGCGCCGCGCCAAGTCCCTGAAACTGTCGTCCCCAATCAAAAAACGCTTCGGCATTTCCAAGGACAAGGTAACCCCCAACGAGCTGATCCGGGCGTTGCTCGGCACCGAGGTGGACCTGCTCTGGTTCGGCGGCATCGGCACCTACGTCAAGGCGACCCACGAATCCAACGCCGACGTTGGCGACCGCGCCAACGACGCCATCCGTATCGACGGCTCAAGCCTGCGCTGCCGCGTCATCGGCGAAGGGGCCAACCTCGGCATGACCCAGCGCGCCCGCGTCGAATACGCCCTGGCGGGCGGGCGCCTGAACACGGATTCCATCGACAATTCGGGCGGCGTCGACTGTTCCGACCACGAGGTCAACATCAAGATCCTTCTCGATTCGGCGGTCGCCAAAGGCGAGTTGTCCGAAAAACAAAGGAACGCGTTGCTGGCCCGGATGACCGACGAAGTGGCCGAACTCGTGCTGACCCACAACTATCTGCAGACCCAGGCGATGAGCCTGGTTCAGGCCAAGGGCGTCGATGTCCTCGACGACCAGGTGCGCCTGATGCGCATGCTGGAAAGGACGGGGCGGCTGGACAGGGCGGTGGAGTTCATGCCCGACGACGAAACCCTGGAAGAGCGGGCCCAAAACAAAATCGGGCTGACCCGGCCGGAAGTCGCCGTGCTCATGTCCTACAGCAAAATCTGGCTGTATGACGAGATCCTGGACTCCGACCTGCCCGACGATGCCCAACTGGCCGAGGACCTGGTCACCTATTTCCCGCGGCCGGTTCAGGACAAACTCAAGACCCGTATCGCGCGGCACCGGCTGCGCCGCGAGATCATCGCCACCCGTGTCACCAATTCCATGATCAACCGGGTCGGCGGCACCTTCGTCACCGAGTTCATGGAAAAGACGGGCATGGCGGCGCCCGACATCGCCCGCGCCTACACCATCTCGCGCCAGGTCTTTGCCTTCCGCGAGCTGTGGGAGGCCATCGCCAGCCTCGACACCAAGGTGCCGGCGGCGGCGCAGACGGCGATGACCCTCGACATCAACCACCTGATCGAGTGGACGACCTTGTGGTTCCTGCGCCACGGCGAGCGGCGGCTGGACATCGGCGGCCACGTGGCCAAGTACAAGGACGGCATCGCCACCCTGGCGGCCTGCCTGGACGAGGTCCTGCCGTCCCATTACCTGGACGACCTGAGGACCCGGGGCCGGCCCTATCTGGACCAGGGTGTGCCCGAGGACCTGGCCTTGCGCATCGCCGGACTGGTGAATTTGTTTTCGGGCTGCGACATCGTGCGCCTCGCCGGCCGCCGCAAATTGCCCGTGCCCCACGTGGCCAAGCTCTATTTCGCCGTCGGCACCCGGTTCAAGCTGGGGCGGCTGCGCGCCGCGTCGGGTGGGCTGGAGTCCGAGACCCACTGGCAGAAACTGGCGGTGGCGGCGCTCATCGAAGAGATCTACGGCCACCAGCTGGCGTTGACCAACCAGGTCCTCGACTTCTCCGACGGCGCGACGGCGCCGGAAAAGGCCATTGACGCCTGGGTCTGCAAGAATCACGTGGCCGTCGAACGGACCGAGCAGCTCCTGTCCGAGCTGCGCTCGGTCGCCGTCACCGATATCTCCATGGTCGCCGTGGCCAGCCGCCAGCTACGCGCCCTGGCCGATTCCCGGCGCCATTCGTAACGGTCGCGTAACGGTGTCCGGGAGCCCCAGCAACGCCGATCATCCCCAAATGGAAGGGCGCGGGGGTTCGCCCCGCGCCCTTGTCTCCTGGTGCCTGTTCGATTGGGCCAATTCGGCCTTTCCCACCGTCGTCACCACCTTCGTGTTCGCCGCCTACTTTACCCAGGCGGTGGCCGCCGACCAGATAACCGGCACCAGCCAATGGGGGTACACCATCAGCGTCGCCGCCTTGGTCGTCGCCGTGATCGGCCCCGTCCTAGGCGCCATCGCCGACAAGGGGGGCCGGCGTAAACCCTGGATCGCCGTTTTCACCCTGCTCTGCGTCCTCGCCTCGGCCCTCCTGTGGTTCACCCGGCCCGATCCGGCCGACGTGCCGTGGGCGCTGGTATTCGTCGGACTCGCCACCATCGGTTTCGAAATGGGCATGGTGTTCTACAACGCCATGCTGCCCGACCTCGCCCCGAAGCGGATGATCGGGCGGATTTCGGGATGGGGGTGGGGGCTGGGCTATGGCGGCGGGCTGGTCTGTCTGGTGGTGGCGCTTTTCGCCTTCGTCCAGGCGGAGACCCCGTTGTTCGGCCTCGACAAGGAGGCGCTCGAAGACGTGCGCATCACCCCCGTCCTCGCCGCCGCATGGTTCGCGGTATTTTCCCTGCCCCTGTTTTTCGCAACCCCGGACAAGGCGGCGAGCGGGCTCGATATTCCCGCGGCGGTACGCCAGGGAATCGCCGAGCTGATCGCCACCCTCCGCCGAATTCGCGAATTCGCCGACATCGCCCGCTACCTTCTCGCCCGCATGATCTATACCGACGGCCTCAACACGCTCTTCGCCTTCGGCGGCATTTACGCCGCCGGCACCTTCGGCATGGAAACCGTGGAAGTCATCCAGTTCGGCATCGCCATCAACCTGACGGCGGGGCTCGGCGCCGCTTCCTTCGCCTGGGTCGACGACTGGATCGGGCCCAAGCGCACCATCTTGATCTCTCTCGCCGCCCTGATCGTCCTCGGCGCGGCTTTGCTGGTCATCGAGTCGAAGACCCTGTTCTGGGTGTTCGGCCTGTCCCTGGGTCTTTTCGTCGGCCCGGCCCAGGCGGCGAGCCGTTCGCTGATGGCCCACCTGGCGCCGGCCGAACTGAGGACCGAGATGTTCGGGCTGTACGCGTTCTCGGGTAAGGCGACGGCGTTTCTCGGCCCGTTCCTGTTCGCCCTCGGCACCGACATATTCCACAGCCAGCGCGCCGGCATGGCCACTATCGTGGTCTTTTTCGCCGTCGGGATGATCCTGCTGTGGCGGGTTCCCGACGTCCGCCGTTGAACGCGGGCGGAGTTTGGGCCAGAATCGCCCCGACAGGAATCACGGGACCGTCCGATGACCTTTCCCGACCGCAAATACACCGACATCGCCGCCTTCAGCGACGACTACTTCGACAGGGAGCGCGCCGCCGCCCGCTCCGTCGACCGCGGCAAGCTGGCCGAGGCGGCGCGCCTGCTCGACGAGGTGTATCAGCGCGGCGCCACCCTGTTCGTCTGCGGCAACGGCGGCTCGGCGGCCATCGCCAACACGTTCGTCTGCGACCACGCCAAGCTGATCCAGACCGACACCGCGGTCATCCCCCGCGTCGTCTCGCTTTGCGCCAACACGTCCATGATGACGGCCGTCGCCAACGACCTCAGCTACGACGACATTTTCGTCTACCCGCTCCGCACCGCCGCCCGGCCCGGGGACGCCCTGCTCACCATCAGCGCCTCGGGCGATTCCGAGAACGTGGTCCTGGCCGCCCGCTGGGCGCGCGACAACGACGTCGCCGTGATCGCGTTCACCGGCTTTTCCGGCGGCCGCACGGCCGGACTGGCGACCGTCAACGTGCACGTGGACGCCGACAACTACGGCGTCATCGAGGACACCCACCAGGCGCTCATGCACATCCTCGCCCAGTACATCCGCCAGACCCACATGAGCGAAAACCTCATCGCCGACCGGAAGTTCTGATCGGCATTTCAGAATGAACGAGTCGCACCTCGCCCGTCGACAGATACGGGTGGGGATCTCCTGTGTTTATCCGTGTCCATCCGTGTCCATCCGTGTCGGATGAACACGCGCGTTGAGAGCGCAAGATCGTAGGCGTGGAACGGTGAACGGCCGCGGTCGAACACGGATGGACACGGATAAACACGGATGAAAATTCGTCTCGACGAATCCACGGAAAAGCGAACCGAAGGAATCATCCGGGCAGGCTTTCTACGTCCGTGACAAGGAATCGAGATTTCTGAAACGCCGAATGAGCGGGGCAAAAAAAAGCGGGGCAATGCCCCGCTTGTTGATTTTCCGGGGCTTCGCCCCGCGCCCCGCGCCGCCCGTCAATGGCGGAAGTGGCGGGTGCCGGTGAAGACCATGGCCAGGCCGTTTTCGTCGGCGGCCTTGATGACCTCGTCGTCGCGCATGCTGCCGCCGGGCTGGATGACGGCGGTGGCGCCCGCCTCGGCCGCCGCCAGCAGGCCGTCGGCGAAGGGGAAGAAGGCGTCCGACGCCACCACCGAGCCGACGGCGCGGCTTATCTGTTCCCCCGCCGCCTCGGATGCTTCCCGGGCCTTGCGGGCGGCGATGTGCGCCGAATCGACGCGGCTCATCTGGCCGGCGCCGATGCCGACGGCGGCGCCGTCCCTGGCGTACACGATGGCGTTGGATTTCACGTGCTTGCAGACGGTGAAGGCGAACGCGAGGTCGGCCGTCTCGGCGTCTGTCGGGGCGCGCTTGGTCACCACCTTGAGCTCGCCGGCGATAACCTGGGCGTCCCGCCCCTGGACCAGATAGCCCCCGGCGAGCGACTTCACCGTCGTCCCCGGGGCACCGGCGTCGGGCATGGCGCCGGTCACCAGCACCCGCAGGTTCTCCTTGCCGGCGAGGACGGAGCGGGCGGCGTCGTCCACGTCCGGCGCGATGACCACCTCGCAGAACAGCTTGACGATCTCGCCGGCGCAGGCCTCGTCCAGGGTGCGGTTCACCGCCACGATGCCGCCGAACGCGCTGACCGGATCGCAGGCCAGGGCCTTGGCATAGGCCTCGCGCAGGCTGCCGGCGACGGCGACGCCGCAGGGGTTGGCGTGCTTGATGATGGCGCACGCGGTGCCGTCGAACTCGGCGACCAGCTCGAAGGCGGCGTCGGTGTCGTTCAGGTTGTTGTAGCTCAGCTCCTTGCCCTGGATCTGCTCGGCGGTGGCGATGCCGGGCCGTGGGTCGCCGCCGACGTAGAACGCCGCCTCCTGGTGCGGGTTCTCGCCGTAGCGCAGGCGCTGCCTGAGCTCGCCGGCAAACGGCAGGCGGCGCGGGAAGGGCTCGCCGGCGGTGCGGTTGAACCAGGCGCTGATGGCGGCGTCGTACGATCCCGTGCGCGCATACGCCGTCGCCGCCAGGCGCGTGCGCAGGGCCGGCGTGGTGGCGCCGCCGCCGGCCTTCATGTCCGCCATCACGTCGGCGTAGTCGCCGGTATCGACGACCACGGTGACGGACTGATGATTTTTGGCGGCGGCGCGGATCAGGGCGGGGCCGCCGATGTCGATGGTTTCGACGCAGGTGGCGGCGTCGGCGCCCCCGGCCACCGCCGCCTCGAACGGGTACAGGTTGACCACCAGAAGGTCGATCGGCGCGATGCCGTGGGCCTTCATCGCCTCTTCGTGGGACGCATCGCCGCGCACCGCCAGCAGGCCGCCGTGGATGGCCGGGTGCAGGGTCTTCACGCGGCCGTCCATGATTTCGGGAAAGCCGGTGTGGTCGGAGACCTCGACGACCGGTATGCCGGCGTCGCGCAGGGCAGCCGCCGTGCCGCCGGTGGACAGTATCTCCACCTCGTTGTCGGCGAGGAAGCGGGCGAACCCGGCCAGGCCGGTCTTGTCGGAAACGGAGATCAGGGCGCGGCGGATCGGCGGCATGGACGGGACTCTCCTACGATAGGGGAAACGGGACGGCGTGCGCGCCGGGTCATCCGGACGCCGCGCGCGGGATGTCTTCGCCGGGCGCCCGGTACTCGGGCACCAGGCGGCGGATCATTTCCATGACCGCGGCGGTGTCGGCGCGCCCGCAGGCCTCCGCCAGCTCGCCCACGGCGCGGGCCAGTTCCCCGGCGTCGGCGGCGCGCGGCGCCGCGGCCAGGATTCCCTTGATCTCGGTGGGGACCAGGGGCTCGCCCCCGTGGAACATCTCCTCGGCCAGCTTTTCGCCGGGGCGCGGGCCGATGATCTCGATCTTGATGTCCACGTCCGGGCGCAGGCCGGCAAGGCGGATCATCTGCCTGGCAAGGTCGACGATGCGCACCGGCTCGCCCATGTCGAGCACCAGGATCTTGCCTTCCTGTTGGTGGTTCCGGCTGCCCAGGGCCGACGCCTGCAGGACCAGCTGCACGGCCTCGCGCACGGTCATGAAATAGCGCTTCATTTCCGGGTCGGTCAACGTCAGGGGCCCGCCGCCGGCGAGTTGCCGCTGGAACAGGGGCACCACCGAACCGGTGGACCCCAGCACGTTGCCGAAACGCACGGTCACGCACCGGGTCCCGTTGCCGGTGCCGCGGCGGATGTCGAGCGCCTGGCAGTAGCGTTCGGCGATGCGCTTGGTGGCGCCCATGACGCTCGCCGGGTTGACCGCCTTGTCGGTGGAAATCAGGACCATGGCCGCCACCATGGCCTTGACGCAGGCGTCGGCGACGTTGACGGTGCCGACCACGTTGGTCATGACGCCCTCGAAGATATTGGCCTCCACCATGGGCACGTGCTTGAGCGCCGCGGCGTGGAAGACCAGATGGGGCCGGAACTTCCCGAACATCCTGTCCAGGCGCCCGCGGTCGCGGACGTCGGCGAGCACGGCGTGGCGCCTCAAGTCCGGCTTGCGTTCGGCCGTCTCCAGGTCGATGGCATACAGGTTGGCCTCGGAATGGTCGAGAAGGACCAGTTCGGACGGGCCGAAATCGCAGATCTGGCGCACCAGCTCGCTGCCGATGCTGCCCCCGGCGCCGGTCACCAGGACCCGCCGGCCTTCGATGAGGCCGCGCATGGCGCCCCGGTCCAGGGCCGTCTGCGGGCGGCCGAGCAGGTCTTCCAGCGCGATGGGCGTGATCTCCACCTTGTCGCTGACGCCGCTCTTGAGGTCGGTGAGCCTGGGCAGCCGCGCCAGCACGATCCCCAACCCGTCGGCGTCGTCGAGCAGGGCGCGCACCCGCGCCCCATCCATGTTCTCATTGGTGAGGATCAGGCGCTGGGGCCGCTCCCCGTCCGCCGCCAGCCGCTCGACGATGGAGGCCAGGTGTCCGGTGGTTCCCATCACCTCGACGCCGTGGATGTGCTGTCCCACCCGCGACGGCCGTTCGGCGACGATCCCCAGCACCCGGTAGTTGGCGTCGGGCTGGCGGCGCAGGGCGCGGATGAACAGCTCCGCCCCATCACCGGCGCCGACCAGAAGAACCGGTACCCGCCGGTGGTCCCCGTCCTCCAGTTCGAAATCGAAGCGCCGGTCCTTGAGCAGGCGGTAAAAGAACCGCGGGCCGCCCAACAGAGCCGTCAACACGAACCAGTTGATGATCAGGGTGGAGCGCGGCAGGGTCTCCAGACGCGTCCACAGGAACATCACGACGAGGAAAATCAGGACCACCGCGGCGGTGGCCCGGGTAATCGCCAACAGGTCGTTCAGGGAGGCGTACCGCCACACGCCCCGATAAAGCCCCATGTACCAGAACACGCCGGCCGCGATCACCGTGAACACGATCGTCCCCTGGACCAGCAGCGCCGGCGAATAGAAATACACCACGTCTCCCAGCCTGAGGTACAGGGACAGGGCGAACGACACCGCCGCCATGACGATGTCGTGGGCATAGGCGACGTACCCGCGGGCGGAAATCCTCGCCAGCTGTCTGAATTTCTCTACGAACCGTTTGGGGACGTAAACCATGCTGCCGTCGCGTCCAGTCCGTGGTCCATGGTGAACGGCGGGGCCCAACCGAGGTCCCGGCGGATTTGTCCGTCATCGACCCTAAGGGAGTCAAGCAGGCGGGCGACCATAGCCGATTTTCCGGTCATCCGGCCGGCCGCCCGCAACAGCGGCGCCGGCACGGGAAACAGCCGCGCCGGCCGGCCCAGGGCGGCGCCGACGCGGCGGATCAGCTCAGGCGTCGAGACATCGTCTCCGTCGCGAACCAGGAATGTCCGGCCCGCCGCGTCGGCGTGGGTGAGGCACCGTATGATGGCGTCGGCCAGGTTGCCGGCGTAGATCAGGCTTCGCCGGTTGGAGACGGCGCCCAGGGGCAGGGGCGGGGCCAGGCGGCATATCTTCAGCAGCGCCAGGAAGTTGCCCCCGACCCATCGCCCGTACACCAGCGGCGGCCTCAGGACCACCGCTTCCATGGCGCCCTGCGCGGCGATCCCGAACAGGGCCGTCTCGGCTTCCCATTTGGAGACCGCATAGGCGTCCCCGGGCGCCGCCGGGTCGGATTCGGAGAACGGCGCCTCGCCGGTGGCCTCGCCGTTCACCTTGATGGTGCTCAGGAAAACCAGCCGGCGGACGCCGGCGGCGGCGGCCGCCTCCGCCAGCCGGTGGGTGCC
>JADFHR010000270.1 GCA_022567015.1 Pseudomonadota bacterium | reverse complement strand
CCGGCGCGCATGATTGCCGGGGGCGAACAGGAACGTGCGGAAGGGTCCCGTCATCTTCGGCTCTCCGTGCATTCAGTCCTCCCCTTCAGCGCCGCCGCGGTCGAGCGGCAGGGCCGTGCGGTACTTCACCTGCTTCAACGCGAAGCTCGACCTGATGGACGCGATCCCCGGCACCCGGGTCAGGTGGTCCATGAGGAACCGTTCATAGGCCATCAGGTCGGGGACCACGACGCGGAGCAGGAAATCGGCCTCGCCGGTCATCAGGTAGCACTCCATGACCTCGGGGCGTTCCCGGATGGCGTTCTGGAACACCTCGAGCTCCCGTTCCACCTGCCGCTCCAGGCTGACGTTGACGAAGACGCTGACCATCAGGCCGACGCTGGCGGCGTCGATCAGGGTGACGTAGTTGGAGATCACCCCGCTTTCCTCCAGTTCCCGCACCCGGCGCCAGCACGGCGAGGCCGAGATGCCGACCCGGGCGGCCAGATCCACGTTCGAGATGCGGGCGTTGTCCTGCAGGTGCTCGAGGATGCGGCGGTCGATGGCGTCGAGCCGGCGGTGAGGCATAATCTGCCTTAAAATCCCATAATTTTGGCAATTTCTTGTTATTTCTTAGCCGTTGGCGGGCATTTTCGCAAGAAATTCCGGACAGTCTGGAATTATAATTCCACACGTTTCCGCCACAGGACGGCCTTCGTCATGACCGCAATCCAGACCCTGGCCGGCGCCGAGCCTGTGCCTTTTTCCGACGCCGAACGCCTCGCCTGCCTCAGCGCAGTCGAGCGCAAGGTGCTGTGGCTGTCGGCGTGGATGATCCATCACGCCAACCACGTGCGGCCGCGCCCGGACGGGTTGAAGGTGGGCGGCCACCAGGCGTCGTGCGCCTCGGTGGTGACATTGATGACGGCGCTGTACATGCACGCGCTCCGGCCGCGGGACCGGGTCGCCGTGAAGCCCCATGCGAGCCCGGTCTTCCACGCCATCCAGTACCTGCTCGGCCGCCAGGACCGCGCCATGCTGGAGGGGTTCCGCACCATGGGCGGGGCCCAGTCCTATCCCTCGCGGACCAAGGACGGCGACGACGTGGACTTCTCCACCGGCTCCGTCGGCCTGGGCGCGGCGATCACCATCTTCGCCTCGCTGACCCAGGACTACCTCAGGGCCCGCGAGTTCATCCCCCGCAGCGACACGCCGGGCCGCATGGTGGCCGTCCTCGGCGACGCCGAGATCGACGAGGGCAACGTCTTCGAGGCCCTGCTCGAGGGCTGGAAGCACGACCTCCGCAACACCTGGTGGATCATCGATTACAACCGCCAGAGCCTGGACAGCATCGTCAGCGACCGCCTGTTCTACCGCATCGAGCGCATGTTCCGCATGACCGGGTGGAACGTGATCACCCTGAAATACGGCAAGAAGATGCGCCAGGCGTTCGCGCTCCCCGGCGGCAAGGCGCTCAAGCGCTGGATCGACGACTGCCCCAATTCGCTGTACAGCGCGCTCACCTTCCAGGGCGGCCCGGCGTGGCGCAAGCGGCTTGTCGAGGATCTCGCCGGCGAGGCGGACGTGCCGGCGCTGCTGGCGCGCTACGACGACGCGGCGTTGTCCGACGTGATGACCAACCTGGCCGGCCACGACATGGAGACCGTGCTCGAGGCCTTCGACAGCGTCGACGACGACACGCCGACGTGTTTCATCGCGTACACCATCAAGGGCTACGGCCTGCCCCTGGCGGGCCACAAGGACAACCACGCGGGCCTGCTCAGCCCCGGCCAGATGGAGGCCTTCCAGGCCCGGATGAACGTGCCCAAGGGCGCCGAATGGGACGCCTTCGCCGGCCTCGCCATGGCGCCCGAACGGCTCCAGACTTTCCTGGCATCGGTGCCGTTCAGTCGCGCCGCCGGGCGCCGCCACGCCAGCGCCGCCGTTCCCGTGCCCCGGCGGCTGGAGTTCCGCGCCTCCGAGCGCATGTCGACCCAGGAGGCCTTCGGGCGCATCCTGAATGACCTCGGGCGCGGCGACACGGCGCTGGCCGACGGCATCGTCACCGCCTCGCCCGACGTTACCGTCTCCACCAATCTAGGCGGCTGGGTCAACCAGCGCGGGCTGTTCAGCCGCTTCCGCCAGGCCGACGTGTTCCGCGACGAACACGTGGTCTCGGCCCAGAGGTGGGAGATGGCGCGCAGCGGCCAGCACATCGAGCTCGGCATCGCCGAGAACAACCTGTTCCTGCTGCTGGCGGCGCTGGGCCTGGCCGGGCCCCTGTTCGGCCGGCGGCTGCTGCCCATCGGCACCCTCTACGACACGTTCATCGGGCGCGGCCTGGACGCGTTGAACTATGCCTGCTACCAGGACGCCCGGTTGATGATGGTGGCCACGCCGTCGGGCATCACCCTGGCCCCCGAGGGCGGGGCGCACCAGTCCATCGGCACGCCGCTGATCGGCATCGGCCAGCCCGGACTGGCGGCCTTCGAGCCGGCCTACGCGGACGAGGTGGCGCACATCATGTGCTGGGGCTTCCGCCACATGCAGAAGAAGGACGGCGGGTCGGTGTACCTGCGCCTGTCGTCCCACCCCCTGGTCCAGCCCGAACGCGCGATCTCCGGGGCCCTCCGGGACGACATCATCGCCGGCGCCTATTGGCGGACGGCGCCCGGCGACGGGGCCGGGCTCGCCATCGTCTATTCCGGCGCCGTCGCCGGCGAGGCGCTGGAAGCGTTCGACCGGCTGCGCGAGACGGTCCCCGACGCCGGGCTGCTGGCGGTGACGTCGGCGGACCGGCTTCATGCGGGCTGGAGGGCCGCCGGCGCCGGCGACGGGGACCCGGAGCCGGCATCCCACATCGAGGCCCTGCTGGCGCCCCTGGCGCCGTCGGCGGCGCTGGTGACCGTGCTCGACGGCCATCCGCTGACGCTTTCGTGGCTGGGCTCGGTCAAGGGCCACCGCGTGGTGCCGCTAGGCGTCGACCGCTTCGGCCAGTGCGGCACCGTGCCCGGGCTGTACCGGGAATACGGCATCGACGCCGAGGCGATCGTTGCCGCGTGCTCGCGCGATTAAAGGGGCGTTGCCCCTTTTGATCCCCACCAAGGGCCGGCGGCCCTTGGAACCCGATTAACGGGGTCCAGGGGTCAACCCCTGGCGGGGGCGTGGGGGCGGAGCCCCCCCCATGGCCGTAAGGCCACATCGGGGGCAACGGCGCGCACCGCGATCGCGGCAGCCGGTATTTCCGGCTTCGCCTCCTAATACCAAGGGGCGCTGATCATGACCCAT
>JADFHR010000269.1 GCA_022567015.1 Pseudomonadota bacterium | reverse complement strand
TCGCGTATGCGGCCCGTCGGAGGGCGTCGAAAAGTTTTGACGATGCGCCGCATCGCCTGCAACTTTCCTCCTGCCCGACGAGCCGCCTACGCGATCTCTATGAGTCATGATCAGCGCTCCTTGGTATGAGGCCATGATCCGCGTGCAGCGCGAGAATTTCGACCTGGCCGCCGAGGTGGCGCGCATGACCGAGGGCAACCACGGAATCGGCGGCGTGTGCGCCTTCATCGGCCTGGTCCGCGACGTGGCGGGGGACCAGCCGGTGGCGGCGATGACCCTCGAGCACTACCCGGCCATGACCGAGAAGGCGCTGGCCGCCATCGAGGCGGAGGCGCGCGGCCGCTGGCCGCTGGAAGACACCGTGATCATCCACCGTTACGGCCGGCTCGAGCCCGGCGATCCCATCGTGCTCGTGGCCGTGGCCTCGGCCCACCGCCAGGCGGCCTTCGAGGCCTGTCAATTCCTCATCGACTGGCTCAAGACCAAGGCCCCGTTCTGGAAGCGCGAGGACACCGGGGACGGGACCCGGTGGGTGGAGGCCCGCGCCTCCGACGATCATGCGACGCGGCGCTGGCACCGCGGCAAGGCGGCGGAATAGGCGCCGCCCGGTGCCTCCCTTCGACGCTGGGTGGGACGGATCATGACCGACGACGGGCCGGTAAAGGCCTACAGGAACGTGCCCTTCCTGAACAGCCGGGATGCCAGGCCGCTGCGCATCCTGTCGGAATACCTGGAGCCGGACGCCCGCTTCGAGGACCTGGAAGTCAGCGACACCATCGTCTTCTTCGGCTCGGCGCGCATCCCGCCGCGCGACGACGCCGCGGCCCGGCTGGAGGCGGCGCGCACCCATGGCGGCGACGTGGCGGCGGCCGAGAAGTGGCTCGCCATGTCCCGCTATTACGAGGACGCCCGCGAGCTGGCCAGTCGCCTGACCAAATGGTCCAAGGGGCTCAAGGGGCGGCGGCGGCGCTTCGTGGTGTGCACCGGCGGCGGCCCCGGAATCATGGAGGCCGCGAACCGGGGCGCCTCCGAGGCCAAGGGCATGAACATCGGCCTCACCATCTCCATCCCCGGCGAACCCCACGACAACCCGTATATCACCCGCGAGCTGTCGTTCGAGTTCCACTACTTCTTCATGCGCAAGTTCTGGTTCATCTACCTGGCCAAGGCGCTGGTGATCTTCCCCGGCGGCTTCGGCACCCTGGACGAGTTTTTCGAGATCATGACCCTGATCCAGACCCGTAAGCTGACGAAAAAGATCCCCATCGTGATGTACGGCAAGACGTTCTGGGACGACGTGATCGACTTCGACGCCCTGGTCCGCTACGGCACCATCGACGCCGAGGACCTGGACCTTTTCACGCGCACCGATTCGGTGGACGAGGCCTTCGACTTCCTGACCAGCGAAATGAGCGCCCGCTTCCTCGGCGAGCCGGGCGGGGGGCTGTAGGGGCGCGGCCCGCCCGTCGCCAGGGTCGGCACGGGACCTTGTTTTTCGAGGTTGAGAGAAGGAAATGGCCGGGTCCTGCGCCCGGCCTTGGGGTTTCGTGAGTGCCCGGTACCTTACGCCGCCGAGACGGCGTCGGCGGGCTGCTTGCCGACGGTCTTTTCGTAGTCCTCCATCAGGACTTTGGTGATCTCGCCCGGGGTGTAGGTGTGCTCGTCGATGCTGCCGACCGGGGTCACCTCGCACGCGGTGCCGGTGAGGAAGACCTCGGTCGCCCGGTCCAGCTCGTCGGGCATGACGATCCGCTCCACCACCTCGATGCCGCGGTCCCGGGCCAGGCCCATGACCGTGCGCCGGGTGATGCCGTCGAGAAAACAGTCGGGTACCGGCGTGTGCAGCGTGTCGTCGCCGAAGATGAAGAAGATGTTGGCGCCGGTCGCCTCGGCGACGCGCCCGCGCCAGTCCAGCATCAGCGCGTCCTCGAACCCGTCCCTCTCGGCGGTGTGCTTGGACAGGGTGCAGATCATGTAAAGCCCCGCCGCCTTGGTCTTCACCGGGGCGGTCTCGGGCGACGGGCGGCGCCATTCGGACGTCTGCAGCCGGATGCCCTTCATGCGCGCCTCGGGCGAGAAATACGACGGCCACGGCCAGGCGGCGATGGCCAGATGGATCCGGGTCGCCTGCGCCGAGACGCCCATCATCTCGCTGCCGCGCCAGGCCAGGGGCCTGACGTAGCCGTCGACGATGGCATTGGCCGTGCACACCTCGTGGCAGGCGGCGTCGATCTCGGCGGTGCCGTAAGGCAACTGAAAGCCTAAGGATTGCGCCGACTCCGCCAAGCGCTCGGTGTGCTCGGTCAGCTTGAAGATATCGCCGCCGTAGACCCGCTCGCCCTCGAAAACGGCGGACGCGTAATGGAGCGCGTGGCTGAGCACATGGACCCTGGCGTCGCGCCAGGGCACCATTTCGCCGTCAAACCAGATAAAACCGTCGCGGTCGTCGAATGATTCGGTGCTCATGTAATATTCTTTCTCGATAATCATTTACTTTGGAAGGATGTTGCTTTCAGTACCAGTATTGGGCATATATGTCAACGAGACTGACGTAAATGCGTTGCACGGACGGCGGCACCCCATGGTTCAACACCATACCCGGGCCAATCCCCTTTTCCTGCGCGAGGAGGAACTGCGCCAGGCGATCGAGCTTCTGTTCTACGCGTACCGGGATTTCACCGGCGAGCCCGACGCCATACTGACCAAATACGGGTTCGGGCGCGCCCACCACCGGGTGATCTATTTCGTCGGGCGCAACCCCGGAATTACCGTGAGCCAGCTTCTGCGCATCCTCAAGATCACCAAGCAGAGCCTGTCGAGGGTGTTGAGCCAGCTGGTGCGCGAGGAATTCGTCGCCCAGCGGACGGACTCGGACGACCGGCGCCGGCGGATGCTTTCCCTGATGCCCAAGGGCGAGGAGCTGGAGCGCCTGCTCACGGAAAGACAGAGCCGGCGCATCGCCCGCGCCTACCGCGAGGCGGGCGCCGAGGCGGTGGAGGGGTTCAGGACCGTGCTCAGGGGCATCATCAACGAAGAAGACCGGCGACGGGTGACCCTGGCCGGGTCCGGGCGTCGATAGCCCCGGACCTTGTGGTAGTGTTGAACGACGTGGCCGGGCCGGCCGGGCAGCAACGTTTCGGCGGAGGCTAGTGGCCTGTATCAGCTAAAGTGCACCCCTACGATCGCTTTTCCCGTTTCCTCGGTAGGAGGGGAGGCGCAGGCGATGGCGGCCCATCGGCAAGCCTTCCCGACGCCCCGGGGGGCCACCGGGGG
>JADFHR010000268.1 GCA_022567015.1 Pseudomonadota bacterium | reverse complement strand
CTTGTCCTTGATGAAGGCCCAGATGATTCGCGTCATCTCGTCGCCGTCCAGCTCGACGATGGGGTTCAGGACCTTGATTTTCGCCATGCGCGGTTCTCCCGGAAATAATCCAATAAAATAAATAGGTACGCGGGTACGCCCGTCACAGGTGGCTGGTCAGCACCACTTCCCGGGGCTCGGGCGCGTCCTCCAGGGCGGCGAACACATCGTCCACGCCGTCGACCACCGTGAACAGCTCGGCGATGGCCGGATGGGCGAAGCCGCCGGCGACGATGCCGTGTATCAGCGCCTTGAACGGCCCCCAGTAGCCGCCCACGTCGACCATCACGATGGGCTTGGCGTGCAGTTGAAGCTGCTTCCAGGTGGTGATCTCGAGGGTCTCGTCCAGGGTGCCCAGGCCGCCGGGCAGAACCACGAAGCCGTCGGATATCTCGAACATGCGGCGTTTGCGGTCATGCATGCTGCCGACGACGATGAGCTCGGTCACGTCCGGGTTCTCCACCTCGTATTGCATGAGAAAGTCGGGGATGACGCCGATCACTTCTCCGTCACCCTCGAGCACGGCCTCGGCGAGGACCCCCATCAGGCCGATGCGCCCGCCGCCGTAGACCAGGCGCACGCCGCGCCCGGCCATAAGGACCCCCAGCCTTCGCGCCGCCTCCGCGTAGGCCGGATCCTCCCCCACCTTGGAGCCGCAAAAGACGCAGATGGAGGTGATGGTGGTCATGGTGCTCTTTCCGCCGCTCCGGGCCCGGGGACCATCTCCGGGCCCGGGGACCATAGAGTACCCGCTCCTTCGGTTGCGTTCACCGAATTGTTACCGTGCCCGGGGCGTTGGAGTTGCTTTTCCCGGCGCCGGCTCTTTTAATTCATGGTAACGGCGCCCTGCCATTGCGAGAGCAAGGAACCCGGACCGGACCGGCGGTTTTCCGATCGGGGGTTCGCCAACCAACCGATGAACACGGGGAGAGTACCATGCGAATCACGTCCATAGTGGCCGTCGTGTTGACCCTGGGATTGGTCTCGACGGCCATGGCCGCGGGCTCGAGCAGTTCCTCGAGCCGGCCCGCCGCCAAGCCAAGCACCTATCAGCAAGGGGTGTCGGCCGTGAAGGCCGGCGACTACGGGGACGCCCTCGGCCTGTTCCAGAAGGTGGTCCGGGCCAACCCGCGCAACGCCGACGCCTGGAACTACATCGGCTTCAGCCACCGTAACCTGAAGCAGTTCGACCAGGCCCTGGCCGCCTACACCAAGGCGCTGGCCATCGATCCCGAGCATCGCGGCGCCAACGAGTATCTGGGCGAGCTTTACCTGCAGACGGGCGACCTGGAAAAGGCCCGGGCACGCCTGAAAACCCTGGACGCCGCGTGCATGTTCGGCTGCGAGGAGTACGACGACCTCAAGCAGGCGATCAAGAAGTACGAGGCGGCTGACAAGAGGGGTTGAGCCATCCCCGCCGCCGGCGCGCGCCGCCCCTGCCCGCGGTGCCCGCGTTTGGTCGGCCGGGACGGGATGGCCGGCGGCGGCCTCCCCTGTTTGCCGCGGCGGCGCCATCGTCGGCGGTTTGAACCACCGCCATGATGCAGGCCACTAGTTCCCTGCTTGGCGATTACTGGGCGTCCGTGGCGGCGTTCGCCGTGTTCGGTGTGCTCCACTCCGTCGGCGCCCACGAGCCATGCAAGGACGCGCTGGCCCGCTGGACCGGTCCGTTCTTTGTCGAACACTTCTGGCGCGTGCTCTATTGCGGCCTCAGTTACGCCGCGCTGTACTGGGGCGTCGCCGCCCTGCACTGGGCCAGAAACCTGGACAACGACGTCTGGCTCGTCGTCTATCCGGAATGGCTGTGGCAGATCGTCACCGCCGTGCACCTGGGTTCCATCGCCTTGCTGTATGCGGCCTTCCTGCAAAGCGATTACCTGGAGTTCCTCGGCCTCACGCAGGCGAAGCGGGGAGTCCTCAAGTTGCTCGGCAGGCCGGTCGGGCAGGCGGAACTCCGGTTGTTCGGAACCCATCGCCTGGTGACCGGCGGCCTGTACGGATGGGTGCGCCACCCGATGCTGGCCGCCGGGCTCCTGTTTCTGCTGACCAGCGGGCCGTCGCTCAACAACCTCGTCTATAGCGCCATGTATGCGGCCTACATGGTGATCGGCGGCTATTACGAGGAACGGCGCATGATCAGGATATTCGGCCAGGAATACCTTCGCTACCGGCGCCGGGTGGGGGCGTTTTTCCCGCGCCTGCGCTTGGCGACGGCGAGGTGACCGATGTTGGAAAGGCTGTCGGAATTCTTTTACGATCCCGTGGTATTCTGGAGTGTCCCCTTGGCGCTGGTGGCGCTCAGGGCCGGCATCCGCCGGGTGGGGGCATGGGTTCGCCGGGGCCGCTGAGGGCGGTGCGGCGCGTCGGCGTTGCGCCGCCCCGTTGGCCGTATTAATGTTGGCCGAGGCACGTTCTGGCAAATTCGTTGCACGGTGCATTCCAAGGTGAACAGGCCGCTGCTGTTAATCACCGTTGGCGTCGGTGTCGTCATTCTCGCCATCGGGCTGAACTACCTTCTTTCGCAGGAGGAGGTGACGGAGGTCGCCCCCCCGGCCGAACAGGCGGCGGTTCGGGACGCCGGGAGCACGACGGCCCCCGCTGCGGGCAAGCCGAAAAGAGAGGTGTCGGACTCCCTCACGTTCGACGTGGTGCGCGTCACCCCGGAGGGGGAAGTCGTCATCGCGGGACGGGCCAAACCGGGCAGCACCGTCACCATTCTCGATAAAGACAAGTCCCTCGGCGAGGTCACCGCCGATGCGCGCGGCGAGTGGGTGTTCGTGCCGGAGAAACCGCTGGCGTCCGGCAGCCGCCAGTTGGGCCTGGAGATACGCAAGAAGGGCGGCGAAACCGTGCAATCGGAATCGGTGGTGGTGGTGGTGGTGCCGGAAAAGGGCAAGGACATCGCCGGACGTCCCACGGAGACGCCGTCTCAGCCGCTGGCCCTGCTGGTTCCCCGCAAGGGGACGGGTCCCAGCACGGTCCTGCAGAAACCGATGATCGGGGAGCGGGAACCGGCGGCCGGACCGCCCAGGTTCGCGGCCCTGGCGCCGGCCCCCGGGGGGACACGGGGGGTGCCCCCCCGGCAACCATATGCGGGGGACGCCCCCGCGGGCTCCCTGGCGGCCGTGCCGAAACCGGCGGCCGCGCCGGGGGGACCCGTGGCCGCGCCGCCGAAACCCTCGGGCGGGGGCATGGGTTTCAGGCTCAGCGTCGATACGGTGGATTACGACGACGC
>JADFHR010000079.1 GCA_022567015.1 Pseudomonadota bacterium | reverse complement strand
TTGATCGCGCCCATCACGCCAGGGCCCCGGTAGACTAACCCGGTGTACATCTGGACCGCGTTGGCGCCGGCTTGCAGCAGCGCCCACGCGTCGCCGGCATCGAAGACGCCGCCCACGCCGACGAGGAAAAAATCGTCCGGCACGCGCTGCCGAAGGTAGCCGATCGTCTCCACGGCGCGCCGGTGCAACGGCCTGCCGCTCAGGCCGCCGCGAAGCTGCGCCGACGCCACGCTTCGCAGCGTCGGATCGATCGACGTATTGACCGCCACGATGCCCTCGATGCCCTGGTCGAGACACACGCCGACCACGTCGTCCATCTCGGCCGGTGACAGGTCCGGCGATACCTTCACCAGCAACGGCTTGATGGGCATACCGTCGTTTTCGGCCAGCTCCCGGCGCCTGCTCACCAGTGACTCCGCCAACCCAGCCAACGCCTCCCGCCCCTGAAGGCTGGCCAGCCCCTCGGTGTTGGGGGAGCTCACGTTGACCACGAAATAGTCCGCCAGCGGATACAGCGCGTCCAGGCACGCCACGTAGTCGGCGGCGGCGTTGTCCAGCGGCGTGGAGGCGTTCTTTCCGATATTCACGCCCAGCGGAGTCCCCGGACGCCTGGCGCCCTTCAGGCGCTGGGCTAGCCGGGCCGACCCCTCGTTGGGGAAGCCCAGCCGGTTGACCATCGCCTCGTCTTCCGGCAGGCGAAAGACTCGCGGCCTGGGGTTGCCCGCTTGAGGCAACGGGGTGACGGTCCCCACTTCGACGAAGCCGGCGCCGATGGCGTTCATAAATCGGGGTCCGCGGCCGTTCTTGTCGACACCGGCGGCGACACCCACGGGATTACGAAACGTGAGGCCTCGCCACTCAAAAGCCAAACGCTCGTCTTGAAACGACGCGGCCCACGCAATAGCGGCCAGGGCCAGGGGGGTGCGCTGAAGCGTCGCCAGCAATCGCAGCGTCAGGCCGTGGGACGTCTCGGGGTCCAGGCGATTGAGCAGCGGCAGGGCGACGCGCCGGTAGAGACCCATCGGGTCATGCGACCTCCGGGCCCTCAGTATAGCGCACCCCTTCGGTCAGTGGTTGAGCCGGCGGCTGAGCCGCATCAGGCGGCTGAGGCACATCCAGATTCCCGGCCCACGTCGGCGGCTGAGCCGGTGGCTGACCCGCATCAGGTGGCTGAGCCTATCAGCTACCGCCGTCTCAATGAAGACGGGAGCGTAGCCCGTGGCGGCTCCGCGATGAAGGCGAGGAGCGTCGAAGCCACGCAGCTACCAGCGACAAGG
Organism: Pseudomonadota bacterium; assembly: GCA_022567015.1. Classification (GTDB taxonomy): domain Bacteria; phylum Pseudomonadota; class Alphaproteobacteria; order Rhodospirillales; family 2-02-FULL-58-16; genus JACZQZ01. The sequence goes on along the minus strand of JADFHR010000079.1, from coordinate 11,160 downwards.
GGACGGGAAAGCCGATGCGGCTCAGCCGCTGGGCCACGGGCCAATTGGGAGGGTCAGGAGGCCGCCAGGACGCGCGTGTCGACCTCGCCTCGCTTGATGACGCGATGGACGGTGCGGGTGCTGACGCCGAAGCGGGCGGCGAGATGGGCAACGGGCAGCGATTCCGCGATGCGCGCCCGCAAGATCTCGGTGTCACGCTGGTCACGCTCCTCCCGCTGGATCCATCCCGGGTCGTCGTAGCGGCATCGCGGCAGAGGACAGCTCAGGCAGGAGGGGTGCAGGTCGCACCCATGGTCTCCGAAGGCGGTGAATTCCGGCAGGCGGTCGATCAGTGGCTCATTCCTTCGCATTGCAGTCCTCCCTCAAGGTCTCTACGTTGCAAGCGGGTCGGGGCCGTCGGCCATCGGTGGCTCTCGATTACGCAGGAATCGATTCGTGCAGTCTGCCTTGCGTCGGTTGAAACAGCTCGTGCGCGGCTTCGACCGCCAGAGCGAGGCTCAGAAGGAGGCCATCGCCTCCCGGACTCGCGTCGACGTCGAAGTCCAGCGTGCCGTCGCGGCTCACGCGCGACTGGGCCTTGACGATCTGCGCCCAGAACTCCCTGGATTCGGGGGAGCCGTCGTCGACGTAGGCCTTGACCCGCCGGGCGGCGATGGTTTCCAGCAGGCCGATGCCCATGCGCGATCGGGCGGCCCGGCCCATGGGAGTCACCACGACGCCCGGCGGTGGGTTAGGCATCACCGGCGGATGAGCCGGCGTGGGGCCGTTCTCCGGCGCGCCGACGACGACTCGACGGCAGCGCCACAGGCCCAGCAACGTGCGGTGAATCTCGGCGTCCATCCGGTCTCCCTGCTCGGCTGCCCATCGCAGGTGCTGGACGATTCGCAGCGCCGGGCGTGAAGCGCCTAGATCCATCTCGCCGATGGTCACGGTCACGACGCCCGGCTCATGGGCCCATCGGGAGATGCCCGCATGAGGGTTGGGAGATGCTACGCCGGCGACGTAGGTCATGCGCCCCACGGGACCGGTGCGCCGGCCCGGGGCGATCACCAAATCGGGCCAGGGGGGGCCTAAGTCCCCGCGGCTGGCGCTGGTCAGGCCGCCGAACGTGGCGCCCAGGAGAACGTTGGGCAATTCCGCCCGCACCCTGTAATCCAGCCGCTTGACATCGAATCCGGCGCCCAAGGCCTCGGCCACGCCCAGGCATTGGCTCCTGTGGCCGGCGCGATCGTCGACAAGTGCCCAGACAACGGACATTCAGCCTCCCTCGCCCGCCGATCCGCGGATGGCGGTGAGCGTGGTGCGCGTGTTGATCAGGTCGGGGTCCACCTTGAGCTCGATCACCGCCGCCTTGCCCGACCCCAGGGCGCGCTCGAAGGCCGGCGCGAAGTCCTCCGTCTTGTCCACGGATTCGCCATGGGCGCCATAGGCGCGGGCCAGGCCCGAGAAGTCAAGCTCGCCCAGGTCCGTGCCCACCACGCGCCTTTTGTGATGGCGTTCCTGGTGCATGCGGATGGTGCCGTACATGGCGTTGTTGAAGACCAGGATCACCGGGTTGACGCCGTACAACACGGCGGTCAGCAGCTCCTGGCCGGTCATGCCGAAGCCGCCGTCGCCGACGCAGGCCACCACCATGCGCCCGGGCCGCGCGATCTTCGCCGCCACCGCCGCCGGAACGCCATAGCCCATGGCGCCGCTGGTCGGGCCCAGGAACCTGCGGCCGCCGCCAAAGGCCAGGTAGCGCTGGGCCCAGCCGCTGAAATTGCCGGCGTCGACGGTGACGATGGCGTCCGGGGAAAGCCTTTCGTTGAGCTCGGTCATCACCCGGCCCAGATCGAGCGCGCCGTCGAACGCCGGCGGCCTCCGGTTGTCCTCGTAGTCCCGCCGGGCCCCGGCCGCCCACTCCCGCCACCCGGTCCCGTCCACCGCCGTCAACGCCCGGGCGGCCTCGACGAATTCGGCCATGCCCGACTGGATGGCCAGGGCGGGCTCGAACACGCGGCCCAGTTCCTCGGCGCTGGCATGGACGTGGATCAGGCTTTGGCGGGGCCTTGGCGCCTCGACGATGGTGTAGCCCTGGGTCGTCATTTCGCCCAGGCGCGCGCCTACCACGAGCAGCACGTCGGCCTCCTTGACCCGCTTGACCAGCGCCGGGTTGGGGCCGAGGCCGAGCTCGCCGACGAAGCAGGCGTGGGTATTGTCGAACAGGTCGTGGCGGCGGAACGAACAACAGGTGGGCAGGCCGTGGGCCTCGGCGAAGGCAAGAATCCCGTCCCGCGCCTCGTCGGTCCAGCCGCCGCCGCCGACGATCATCACCGGCCGCTCGGCCCCGGCCAGCAGGCCCCGCAGGCGCTCCAGGTCGGCGGGGTCGGGATGGGCGCGCACGCACCGATAGGCGGCCCCGTCGGCAACGTCGGCGGCCTCGCTGAGCATGTCCTCGGGCAACGCCAGGACCACCGGACCGGGCCGCCCCGAAACCGCGGTGCGGAAGGCGCGGGCCATGGCCTCGGGCAACTGTTCGGCCCGCTCCACCTGGGTCACCCACTTGGCAAGCGGCGCGTACATGTGCCGGAACTCCACTTCCTGGAAGGCTTCGCGCCCCATATGGCCGCGCCGCACCTGGCCGATGAGCAGCACCATCGGCGTCGAATCCTGAAAGGCGGTGTGCGCCCCGATGCTGGCGTTGCAGGCGCCGGGGCCGCGGGTGACCATGCACACGCCCGGCCGTCCGGTGAGCTTGCCGTAGGCCTCGGCCATGTTGGCGGCGCCGTGCTCGTGGCGGCAGCTTATGAGCGCGATTTCGTTGGAGAGATCATAGAGCCCGTCCATGATCTCCAGATAGCTCTCGCCGGGCACGCAGAACACGGTCTCAACGCCGTGCACCCTGAGTGCATCGGCGATCAGCCGTCCGCCGGTGCGCGGCGCGGCGCGATCAGGCATGGCTCCCATTGCCCACGGTTCGCCTCCTTGTCCAGCCGGCGAAAGTGGCACAAAAGGGATTCCGGCGAAACCGCTAACCTTGGCGGACAACGGCGCGGCGACGGGGTATCGTGGCGGCGCCGTCCGGGAACGGGAGATTGGTCCATGACGGACCGCCATTGGGAACACTTCCCCCACGACGCGGACGTCGGCGTGCGCGGCGTCGGCCCGACCCGGGAAGCGGCGTTCGAGGAGGCCGCCCGGGCGCTCACCGCCGCCATCGTCGAGCCCGGAGCCGTCGTCCCGCGCGACGCCGTGGAGGTCGCCTGCTCGGCCCCCGACGACGAGGTTCTGCTGGTCGACTGGCTCAACGCGCTGGTCTACGAGATGGCGACGCGGGGCATGCTGTTCGGCGATTTCCGCGTCCGCATCGAGGGCACCACGCTGAACGCCACGGCGCTCGGCGAACCGGTGGACGCCGCCCGCCACGCCCCGGCGGTGGAGGTGAAGGGGGCCACGTTCACCGAACTAAAAGTGCACCGGACCGAAGACGGCGCCTGGGTCGCCCAGTGCGTGGTCGATGTGTGAGGGGGCCGGGCGGACCGGCCGGAGTGCCAACCGCCGTGTACCGAAATTGAGAGGTTAGGGTACACTGTTGGAAAATCCTTTTCGCTTCGTATTGCCAAGCGCGCGTGGTATTCTATCACTACGATAAATCTTCGTTTGCAACCGACATGGAGCTGGCCATGCGACCGGTTGCGAAAACTCTTTTCGTGATTTTTGCGCTCCTCTTCGGCGGGTGCGCCGGTGAGGGAAGCCTTGAAAGCAAGCAGGACGAGACGCCTGCTCGCGGGGCTGCTTCGGCTGGCTTTGTACCCCGCGGTTGCCCTGCCCAGTCTTCAAACCTCGTGGAATTTGCCAAGGAACTGGTGAAGCATGGAGAACAGAAGTTTGGCTCTGACCATCCAGCCACTGCCTTCTACATCAACCGCTTGGCTGGACTCTACGGGGCCCAAGGCTGCTATGCCGAGGCCGAGCCGCTCTTCAAGCGGGCGCTGGCGATTTGGGAGAAGGCCCACGGGCCCGACCACCTCAGCGTGGGCGAGAACCTCAGCGACTTGGCGGGACTCTACTTCGACCAGGGCCGGTACCCTGAGGCCAAGCCCTTATACGAACGAGCGCTGGCGATCCGGGAGAAGGCCCTGGAGCCCGACGATCTCCGCGTGGCTCTGAGCCTCAATAACCTGGGAGAACTCTACCGGGTTCAAGGCCGCTACGCCGAGGCCGAGTCGCTCCATAAACGCGCCCTGGCCATCCGGGAGAAAGGGTCGTGGCCCGACAATCCTCGCGCGGCTCACAGCCTCCACAACCTGGTGCTAGTCTATCGGGCCCAAGGCCGCTACGCCGAAGCCGAGCCTTTACTCATACGAGCGCTGGCGATCTGGAAGAAGAGCCTGGGAGACGACCTTTTATACGAGGCCATGAGCCTCGAGAACTATGCCGGCCTGCTACGGGAGACTGGACGCGGCGCTGAGGCCGCGAAGATGGAAGCCCGCGCCAAGGCGATCCGGGCTAAGCGTGCCAAGGAGAACCCGGCGAAGTGATCACATGTGCACCGTAAAAACGCGTATCGAAATCAAACAGTTGCGGCATCCGGTTAGGACTTAGAAGTAGACCTGTTTTTTCCTAGGCATCCGCGCGGGCCTGACAGCGACGACGGCCTTCTCACACACGCCCCAATCGCCGATTGATCGGCCGCCCCGCTTGTGGGGTAATGAGACCGACGCCGAGCCATTCCTGTCGAGGCCGCCGCCATGGACATTTCCGGCCTGACGCGCACAAGCGAATTCCAGTGGGAGATCCCGCCCACCGGCGCCATGCGGGTGCCGGTGGTCATCTTCGCCGACGAGACCCTGATCCGCGACATGGACGCCAAGGTGTTCGAGCAGGCGGCCAACGTCGCCGCCCTGCCCGGCATCGTCAAGGCATCCTTCGCCATGCCCGACGCCCACTGGGGCTACGGATTTCCCATCGGCGGCGTCGCCGCGTTCGACGCCGACGAGGGCGGCGTCGTCTCCGCCGGCGGCGTCGGCTTCGACATCTCGTGCGGGGTGCGCACCCTGCTTACGGGGCTCGCCGCCGAGGACATAGAGGCGGTCAAGTCCGAACTGGCCGACGCGCTGTTCCGGACCATCCCGGCCGGCGTCGGCAGCACCGGGAAAATCGCCCTGTCGCCCGAAGAGATGGACGCCATGCTCGCCGGCGGCGCCGCCTGGGCCGTGGAAAAGGGCTGGGGCGAAGCCGCCGACCTGCCGCGCATCGAGGAGCGGGGGTGCATGGCCGGCGCGCGGCCGGACTGCGTCTCGGACCGCGCCAAGAAGCGCCAGAAGAAGGAGATGGGGACCCTGGGCTCGGGCAACCACTACCTGGAGGTGCAGCGGGTCACGCGGCTGTACGACGAGGACGGGGCGGCGGCCTTCGGCCTCGCGGTCGGCGACGCCGTGATCAGCATCCACTGCGGCTCGCGCGGCCTGGGCCACCAGATCGGCACCGAGTACCTGCGCCGGATGGCGGTGTCGGCGGCCGACGCCGGCATCCGCCTGCCCGAGCGCGAGCTGGCCTGCGCCCCGATCACCTCCGAGGCCGGGCAATCGTACCTGGGCGCCATGCGCGCCGCCATCAACTGCGCCCTGGCCAACCGCCAGATCGTCACCCACCTGGCCCGCCAGGTCTTCGCCGAGGTGCTGCCCGGGGCGCACCTGAGCCTGCTCTACGACGTCTCCCACAACACCTGCAAGGTGGAGGACCACGAGGTCGACGGCGTCCGCCGGCGCCTGTTCGTGCACCGCAAGGGCGCCACCCGCGCCTTCGGCCCCGGGCACCCGGACATCCCGGAAAGCCTGCGCGAAACCGGCCAGCCGGTGCTCATCGGCGGCACCATGGGGACGGCGTCCTACATCCTCAGCGGCACCGCCGAGAGCATGACCCATGCCTTCGGCTCGGCCTGTCACGGCGCCGGGCGCGCCATGAGCCGCCACCAGGCCGCCAAGCGGTGGCGGGGGCGCACGGTCATCGACGACCTGGCCGGGCGCGGCATCGTTTTGCGCAGCCGCTCCGAAAGGGGCGTCGCCGAGGAGGCGCCGGGCGCCTACAAGGACGTGGACGCCGTGGTCGACGCCACCGAAGACGCGGGCCTGGCCCGCAAGGTGGCGCGGCTGGAGCCGCTGATCTGCATCAAGGGGTAGGGGATGACCGGGGCCCCGCGCCTCGTCGCCGGCACCTCGCTGGTGCTCGGCGTCGTCCCGTCCGTGATCGTATGGCTCACCAACCGTTAGACCGCCCGCGGGCCGCCGCCGCCCCTTGACCGGGCGCGCCCCGGGTGGCCATCATACCGGACACGGTAACCGCCGGAGGCGCCGGGCCATGGATACGACCACCGCCAAGTTCGCCGTCGGGCAGCTTGTCCAGCACAGGATGTTCGAGTACCGGGGCGTCATCGTCGACGTGGACCCGGAATTCCACGGCAGCGAGGAGTGGTACGAGACCATGGCCCGCAGCCGGCCACCCAAGAACGCGCCCTGGTATCATGTCCTGGTCGACGGCGGCGAAATGCAGACCTACGTGGCCGAGCGCAACATGGAACCCGACGACTCAGACGCGCCGATCAACCACCCGGGGGTCGATTTCTATTTCGAGGGCCTGGGCGAAGAAGGCTACGTCCCGCGGCGCAAGGGCAACTGAGTCAAAAAGGGGCCTTTTACTTCACGTCCTGGCCATTTTTTTTACGGCGCCAGCACCAAGCCACCCCAGCGTTCCTCCCGGTCTTCACGGGTTGGATTTCAACACAGAGATCACAGAGAGCGCAGAGGAAGGAAAAAGGCTATGAAAAGTGCCGCGTTGCGCCGCATCGGCCTATCTCTGTGAGAAACTCTGTGTCCTCTGTGTCCTCTGTGTCCGCAGTGTCCTCTGTGGTTTTTCGTTTTTCGCACCAAAAAAGTCGAATGTCCCCTTTTTACCTTTTTACGGCGCCGGCACCACGGTGACGCCGATCATCGCGTCCCGGTTGACCAGCGCCTCCAGTTGCTCGCGGGTGAGGTCCGCGGTCCCTTCGGGGCGCATGGGCAGCACCATGTAGCGCATGGTGGCGGTGCTGTCGTGGACCCGCACCTCGACACCGTCGGGGAGTGTGGTGCCGAACTCGGCCAGCACGGCGCGCGGCTCGCGCACCATCCGCGAGCGGTAGTTGCGGCTCTTGTACCAGTCCGGCGGCGCGCCGAGCAGGGGCTTGGGGTAGCACGAACACAGGGTACAGACGATGACGTTGTGGACCCGGGGCGTGTTCTCGACCACGTAGAGCTCGGTAAGATTCATGTCGACACCGAACTCCTTGACCGCCGCCGAGCCGTCGCTGAGCAGAGATTCTTTGTATGCCGGGTCGGTCCAGGCGCGGGCCACGGCCCGGGCGCCCAGGTGCGGCCCGGCCTTGTCGAAGACCTCGAGCCCCTGGCGGAACTCGTCCGCGCTGAACACCCCCTTTTCGATCAGCAGCTCGCGCACCGCCATCTCGACGATGGCGTATTGGCCGAGGCTGTCTTCTTCGTCGGGGACGAAGGTGCGTGCGTGGTCGTGATCGTGATCGTCAACGTTCGTCGACATGTGTGCCCTCCTCCCGGCCGCTCAGCCGGACTCCGGCTCCAGCCAGTGCTCGAAGATCTCGATGTCCACCGTGTCCCGCCCATCGCCGGCGTAGTCGGGCCAGGCAACGGTTTGGCGAAACCGGACCCTGTACAAGGGCCGTTCGGGCAGCCCGTCGCCGCCCCGGGCGCTGTCCTCGGGATCGGCGAAGGCGCCCACCATGTCGGCGACGACGCCGGACTTGCCGCGGATGTACCAGGGCGTGCGGATGTGCCCGGGCGGGGTGCGGTCGTCGACCCGCACCCGATCGCCGACGGCGAAGCGGGCGGTCACGGTCCCGCCTCCAGGCCCAGGCGGGCGCGTATCTCGTCGACCCGTCCGTCGATCTCGTCCCGGGTCAGGATGCCCTTATCCAGCACCAGCTTGAGGGCCGCCGCCATCCACAGCTCGTAATATTTCATGGAATTGTAGGCGTCCTCGCCGAGCCCCTCGATGGCGTCGCGGCGCTCGTCGATGGTCATCAGCCGGCGTTTCCTGTCGACCAGGATGCCGCACAGCACGTCGACGCGTTTCTCCCAGGGCTCGAGTACGTGCTCGGAGCGGTCCACCGGCCCGGCGGGGAGTCCGCCCAGGTCGTGGTATCCGCGCGGTGTTTTTTCCTCCCCGTCCGCCATCGTCATCCGCCCTTTCCCGGAGGTCCCAACGTTCGGCCAAAGGGTAGCACGAAATCCCCACGCCGGCCATCCGATGGCCGCGCGGTGCGCACCCCGCCGTCCGCGGGAAAAGGGTCGCCCCCGCCCGGGCCCCGGTGCCGGGCTTACAGGTAAAGCAGCCTCTTCTCCCTGGCGGTCAGGGAATAATGTTTGATCTTCTCGGAGAAATGGGGCCGCCTCTCCAACGCCTCGAAGGTGCCCTCTATGAGACCATCGGACGTCTCCTTGACGACTTTGAACTCGTACAGGTCCTGCGTCAGGATGATGTCCTCCTCCATACCGACGATCTCGGTGATGCACGCCACCCGGCGAACGCCGTCACTCAGCCGGGACATCTGGATGACCACGTCGAGGGCGCTCATGATCTGCTGGCGGGTCACCTTTCCGGGCGCGTGCTTGCGGTTCATGCAGATCATGTTCTCGAAGCGGACCAGGGCATCCTTGGTACTGTTGGCGTGAATGGTCCCGAGCGAGCCGTCATGGCCGGTATTCATGGCCTGAAGCATGTCGCCCGCTTCGGCGCCCCGGACCTCGCCGACAAGGATCCGGTCCGGTCTCATCCTCAGCGCGTTGACAAGCAGATCGGCGATTTCGACCCCACCGGTCCCTTCCAGGTTGGGCGGACGCCTCTCCAGGGTCACCAAGTTGGGCTGGGGAAGCCGCAGTTCCGCCGTATCCTCGATGGTCACGATCCGTTCGGTGGCGCTGATATAATTGGACATGGCGCCGAGCAGGGTGGTTTTGCCCGTCCCCGTACCGCCCGAGATCAGAACGTTCAGGCGGTATTTGGCGATCATCTGCAGCAGGAGCGCCATGTCGTACGACAGGGCGCCGTTCTGCACCATGTCGTCCAGGGTTATGCTCACCTCGGCGAACTTGCGGATGGACATGGAAGGAAAATGAACCGACAGCGGCGGAATGATGACGTTGACGCGGCTGCCGTCGGGCAGCCTGGCGTCGACCATGGGAGAGGACTGATCGACCCGGCGGTGAACCCGCGTCACGATGCGGTCGATCACGTTCATCAACTGGTCGACGCTGTCGAAGGTCACATCCGATAATTCCAGCTTTCCCTCTCTCTCCACCCACACCATGTCCGGCCCGTTGACCATGACCTCGGTGATCGAGGCATCGGCCAAAAGGGGCTCCAGGGGCCCGAAACCCAGCATGTCGTCGACAATGGCCGCGGTCAGCGCCGTCTGTTCACTTTCGGATATGGGCTCGTTTTCTTCGTGTAATACGGCGATGACCGTAGCGGTAATCTCCTCCCGTGCCGCTTCCTTGGGCAGGTCGGACAGTTGGTCGACATTGATGTCTTCCACGACCTTCCTGGAGATACGCTCCTTGATTTTCCGCAGTTCCGGCGAAGGGGAGTATTTCCTGTCGCAGAGATAGTGCGCTACGTCCTTCATCAGGCTGTCCGCCCGCGGCCGGCCCAGGGCGGCGGCGGACGGGCTTTTCCGCCCCTTTTTATCACGCCTGTTGCCGCGCCGGCGTTCCACGCCGACGGGCTTCTTGATGATGCGGCGGTCGCGTTTGCGCCTCTCCGGCTTGCCGATGTCGCGGGAGATGTATTCCTTCTTGGGGGCAGGGGTTTTCGCGCGTTTGCCGAAATTCTTGGCTCTGCTCTTCATGGACCAACGGACCCCTTCTATGGGCACGGCACCGGCCCTTATACACCGGGGCGTCGGCACAGTGAATCCGGGATTTCGGGTATGGGCCCATGAATCGGCTCCGGGCGACCGCGAACACGCCAGCGCGGCGATGCGATGGCGCTGCGGTGGCGCGCCCGCCGGCACCGCCCCCGATCTTGGGAATTGTCTCGCCGGTCCCGATGCCGCCTACGGGCACCGGGTCACCGGCAGGGGAAGGCTTCGGACAGGGCTCGGCCGACCAGACCGTGGGCAACCAGACGCCGCTTCCCCGGATGGTCTTCCAGCCACTTTACCACAATCGTGCGCAGCTCTCGGATGGTCACGGAAAGGGGTAGGCAGGCCCGATGGCTGTATATGGTGGTCTTTTCGCCATGGACATCCACGACCCCGTTGATGAAGCCCGCGCAGTAACCCGCCACGGGTTCGCTGGGCAGGCCTCCCGCGGTGGTCCTACACCACCCATACAGGGTGGTCCCGTCGACCCCGATGCGGGAGTCGGCATAGGCAGGAAACGCCCCCCACCAGACCAAGACAGCCGAAAAAACCAAAACACCACGCATCACGACCTCCCGCTCGCTTCCCTTGGCCGCCCACGGCGCGGCCGCATTCGATTCGCTCCCTGCGGTCGCCTTGAAGGCCGCCTCGCCGGCCATCTTACGGTGACGAACCATGGGCTGCGATTCGCCATCACAAAGGGTGTCCGGACGTCCGCGTCTGGCGGGCGCGCCGCCCCGTTGCACTTTCGTTTCCCGGGTACGGGATTCCGCCAGCGCGTGTATTGGTTTTTATGGTCCCACGGCACCCGGTCGCCTTCCTTGACGTGGGTCAACCGAGCGCATCGCCCGGACAGATTATCCGGTTGCCGCCTTGTCGCAAAGCACCCCCCGCCGCCGCCATCCCGTGGCGGCCACGCGCCGGCACCGATTTCGGGAATTGTCTCGCCCGCCAATACTCTCTAAACAGGGATGGCACGCCGGCCGGAAGGAACTTTCGCGGACACGGGTATGCCAAGCCCCTCGCCCCAAGGAGATACCGCCGGCCTTGAGACGGCGCGGCTCCTCCTCCACATCAAGGCGGTGAACTTCCGCCCCGACCGCCCCTATACCCTGACCTCGGGGTGGGCCAGTCCGGTCTACATCGACTGCCGCAAGCTGATCTCCTATCCCGCCGCCCGGCGCCGGGTGATGGAAGCGGCGGTCGCCGCCATGGACCGCGCCGTGGGCTTCGACGCCATCGAC
>JADFHR010000078.1 GCA_022567015.1 Pseudomonadota bacterium | reverse complement strand
CCCGCATATCCTGGTCCGAGGACGAACTGCAAAAACTGCTACGCGACACCATGCGGGGCATCCACGACAAATGCGTCGAGTACGGCGAGGAGGAAGGCGGCTACGTAAACTATCTCAAGGGGTCCAACGTCGCTGGCTTCGTCAAGGTTGCCGACGCCATGCTTGCCTACGGCGTGGTCTGATCGGGCGGCGGGCCCGGCCCGGTTAACCTCTGGGGATGTTGTACCAACGCGCAGGGGACGCGGCGCTCTGGCGGATTTTCCAGGCGTAGGGGAGACGTTGCCACGGCATCACCGCGGATTTGAGGTTGTCGAGCACGAAGTCGCCGTCGGACGTCGCGGCGACGAGCACGGTGTGCGCCTTGCCGCTAGGGATGCGAGCGACGGCCAGGAACAGGGCTTGGGCGGGCCAGCCCGCCGCGATCAGCGCGCGGCGCTTCTCAAGCGCAAAGTCCTCGCAATCGCCGGAGCCCGATGTGGGGTAGGTCCAGTGCTCGCGCCAGCCATACTGATCGATGTCCTCGACCGCGGTGATCCGCCGGTTGACGTCGCTCTGCACGCGCTCTAGCTCGCCCCGTCGCTCGGGCGTCAACTCAACCACCGCCGGCGTGGCGGCGACCCTTTTGCATTCCTCGGGAAGACGCTGGCAAAAATCGAAGAACCCCGGCGGCGGCCCCGCCACGCGGCCAATAGGCATGGAGGAGGATTTCACCGAGCCCGATTGCACGGCACCGGTGACGCAGGCCTCAAGAAGGCCCACGGAGATGGCCAAGGCGACGAATCGTGGGGAAACGAGCATGCCGGACGTCCTGTCGTGCACTGGTTCGTCACCAATGATCGGTGATTTCGATTTCGGATCGGTTAACCGGCATGGCTAATTTTTGGTAAATTAGTTAACTTTTATCAATGCGTTAGGGGGTCTTGCGGCGGGGCCGGCAAGGCCGGAAAATGTCCGCGCCCGCGCGGTCGATCGCCCAGCGCGGCCGGGCGCGCGATGCGGCCTATGATGCGCGGATGCGACCCTGAATAGCCCCTGGAAGGGACCCATTGGGCGGGATAGCGGCCGGGGGGCTAGAGCATTATCCGGCCGGATCGTGCTCTATTCGGCGTTACTTCGGCAGCTGCGTCTTCTGTTTGAGCCCATCGGTGATATCGACGATATCCTCAATGCCGATGGCAAGGGGAGGCGCCTCGAAGGTCGTATCGCCGCCGGCGGGTCCGGGATCGTTTGAGGAACCCAGACCATCGATGCCGCTGCTGGCGACGTCATTGTCGGACGGTGGATCGCCGGCGCCCGCCGTCTGGCCGGTGCGGCCCTCGAGCTCGGTGAGATAGTTCGCTACCACCGCCCCCGTCACCTTGACGGGCGGGGAAGGCGGAACGTCGAGCGAGACGACATCGACGAAAAAGCCGGGGCGCGTGACCCGCATGGTGACACCCGATTGGTTGGTCACCGTCATCTCATGGCCGAACACGAAGATCGCGCGGGTGGCGCCGGTTCCGGGCTCGACCTTGATGATGATGATACCGCCGCGGATGCCGAGCGTCGCCGACGGCGTCTTGATGATCACCGGCGTGGTCTTGCTGATGCGCCCGCCGACGAAGCGGAACACGCCGGCGCCGACCGAAAGCACGATCTCGCCGGCCGAGGTCGTGGGATCGTATATGAACCTGTCCAGCACCACATCGGAATTAGACGCGATGGTCAGCGCCGATTCGTCGAGAAAGAGAAGCTGGGCCTGGCCGGTCTTCGAGGTCTCGATCCGTTCCCTGGAGAAGACATTGGCGCCGATATAGAGGGTTCGGGTCGCCATGCTTGGCGGCGTGCCCTTGGTCTCGACGTTGACCGCCGCCGTCGTTCCAATCCCGGTCTGCTCAGCCCCCACAACGGGTGCGAAAACACCCGAAAGGGCGAAAAGAACCACAATGGAGCAACAGAACCGCATGGCTTGATCTCCTCAGTAGAACCGCGATGACACACCGGGCCACGGCCCCGGGCGACGGTTGTGGCTGTTTTGGGTGCCTAACGGCACCTCAAATCCCGCGGAGATCTGACAAAATTCCCCGGCCGCCGCGATAACTTGTATAGCCGCAACCGGTTAACAAACATTGACGGCGCCAATGGCCGCCCCAGACAAGGGGCGCCGGGAGGCCAAGCCCTGTCACGACGGCGACGGGCGTTCATGTGGTAGCGGCAGGGGTTTTATAAGAGGCCGGACCCGGGCAACCCACTTCAGTGGCCCGCGCCGACGGCTAGGGCATGCTTGCTACTGCTTGTCGGCGGCGAAGATGCCGGAGGCGCCGTACGCGTTGACGTTGATCGAGAACCCGCCGCCGACCTGGGCGACCGGGTCGCCACCGCCCTTAAAAAACGCCCCGTTCAAAGAGATGCCACGGCTCTCCGTGGTGTCGGGGCCCGAACCCGTAAAGCCCGCCCCGCCGCCGGTCACCTGGATGTTATTGAAATCCGCTCCGTCGAAGTTGGTGATGTCGACCGTTCCTGAGAACGGGTTTGACGAGGTGAGGAAATTATAGGCCTGGCTGTAGCCGCCGACGGCTTGGTAAATTTTGCCCTCATTATTGACGGTGCCGATGATGTGGCCGAAATAGGTCGCGCTACCGAGTACCGCAGAGATCTCAGCCAGGGATGAAACCTCGCCCGCCACCCAGTTGGCCAGGTGGATGCGGACGCGATCGCCGCTGGCAAGCTCGAGATCGCCGCCCCAGAAGCCCCACTGAAGGAACTCGCATTGGCAAAAACCGACGCCCGTGGGCAGAAAGCCGTCCTCCTCGAGCTCATCTGTCACCATGTAAAGAAGGGCGTTGGTCACCGTTGCGCCCCCAAATTCGGCCGAGGTGGCGGAGGCCTCGATCGCCCCGAAACTTTCGTCGTCGAAGAACGCGCTGAAGCCCGTGCCGCCGAAGTCGGCTACGAGCTGCTGCTCGATGCTGTTAGCAAACACGTCGATCGTCGCCGTTACCGTGCCGTTGGTGGCATCGGTGAAGATATTGACGTCCCCCGGTTCGCCCGTGCTGTTGCCGAAAAACGATGTGCCGATCAATGAACCGCTGCCATTAATCAGTTGAAGCGCGCCGCCCGAAAAGCCGTTGAGGGTGCGGGTCGTCCGGGCCCCGAAGGTTTCGGTCGTATCGACGTGGGTGACGACATTGGGGAAGTAGGTCGTCGTTGTTCCCGCGAACTCTTCGGTGGCGCCGCCGACCGACTGGAAGACGAAATAATCGGGGTCCGTCGCGCCGAAGAAGGCGTTGCCGTCGCCATCGCGGACGAGTTCGATGCCGCTGTCGAAGAGACGCGGCTGTTCGTTGGTAAGGACGCGCGTGGTGCCGCGCATGAAGCCAAGGAGATCCGCGGTCAGGGACGTCCCGTTGACGACCGAGCCGCCGAACACGCTGGCGGCCGATGTCTGAGCGGTCCCCTGGCCGTCGATGGCGATGAGGGCGCCGGCGAAGACGCCATTGCCCCAGTCGATTGCGAACGGCGCGGGTTCGGCGACGGTCAAATCGCCGCCGGCGGAGCCGGCCGAAGAAAAGCCGCGGATGAAGGGCACGTCCGATTCGAGGACGAAATCGGGCTCCAACACATAAGCGGTGATGCCGCTGGTGGGGAAAGAGGTCGCCGGGATGCCGGCGAAGATGAGGTCCCGGAAAGCCCCATTATCAAACGTTTCGTAGACGATGAAGGTCCGGTCGTCCGATATGAAGCCCTCACCGAAAAGCGGGCCGAAGGGGGAGGAGGTCCCCGTTGCATCGAAGCTGAAGCCGGTGAAGCCTGGCCCCACGTCTATTATGGGCGTGCCGCTGGTCGGCAGGAGCAACTCTATTGTGGCGTCGACGGGCGCGGTCAGGAAACCGCCGACGACACTCGCGTTCGAGAACGGGATGTCGAAACTCGGGTTGCCGTCCGTGGTTCCCTTGCCGGCATTAAGATCGCTAGCGCTTCCGGTCTTGAAGCGGCCGGCGAAGGTCGAATCGAATATGGTTCCGCTTGGCGGTGGCGGTGGCGGTGGCGGTGGTGGCGGGGGCGCGCTACCGGTGGGTTCGGATGCTGTTGCCTGTTCGATCTCTCCCGACTGCTTTATGCAATCTGCACATGGAACAGGGGGTGGGATGATCGGAGGCAGCGGAGGGAGTACCGGCCCGGCGGCGGGCTCGGCCAGGGCCCCCAACACCGCGTCCTTGACCTCCTGCTGGAAGACGAGGACGGCGCTATCGGTGATTTTGCCGGGCGGCTGTTCCAGTTGCTCGATGATCCGGCTGAGCCTTTCGGCGGTCAAAATCACCGGATTCAAAATGTTGCCCGCAGAAAAGGTCACCATCGAGCCGGGGCGGGTGGCGGTCACCACCCGACCTTCGGATTCCACGGTCATCTCCTTGCCGAACAGGAACGTCGCCTCGACGGGTCCGCCTTCCTCGATCGATACGATGGCGACGCCGCCGCGGATGCCGATGGTGCCCGCGGACGTCGTGATCGTCACCGGCGTATTCTTGCTGATCCTGCCGCCGACCAGACGGAAAAGCCCCTTGGTGGCGGAGAAAGCCAGTTCGCCGACCCCGGCGTCGGGGTCGTAAACAAACTTGTCCAACACGAGGTTGGAATTCGGCCCGACGGTGAGCGCCGAGTGGTCGAGAAAGAGAAGCTGGGCGCGGCCGTCCTTGGTGGTGATGACCCTCTCGTCGCCGACCACCTCGACGCCGATCCTGAGCAGGTGTTCCGGCGACACCGGAGGAAACCCCGTGGTCGTGAGATTGCTCGCCGACGTGACGCCGATCTTCGTCTCCTGGACGGCGAACGCCGGGCCAGCCACCATGGTCCATGCAATGGCGGCGCCAAGAACACCCGTCCACAGCGAAGGCTTTCTCATGTCCCGTACCTCCTTCGTTTCGGCGGGAGATCGCCATGAAACCAGTGACTTTTCGATCCACCCTGCCCGATCGCCGTCATTCAGGCGCCGTGCCGCCGGGGTCCCGTGCACCACATCGCAAACGTCCGCAAACGCCGGTTACGCGGAGGCTCGCCGGGTGTCCGCAGACGCGCCGGCCTCGCTTGCCAAGGCGCCATTATCGATGACGGCAATGCCCTTCCGCATCCCGCAAGTGGGGTATGTCGGCAAAATATTTTGCTTTTTTTGGACATATGACGAAATATGGCGGTTTTCCTCGGCTTTTGCTCCAAACGGCTGTCGTATACGGAGATAAAATAGATCATTTCTATACGTATGGTTGCGATCGGAACGCGGCGTCCTTCTCCTCAACCCATCGCCGAAGGTCCTTTGCGCGTTCCCGTGCGCGTTCCCGCCCCCACCGCACATACGGCCGGCCCAACCCTTCAAAACCGCCATGACGCCCCCAGGCTGGCGAAATCGTTGTCCCGGACGAAATTCGGCAGGTTCGAACTGGTATCGGTGCGCCCCACCGTGGCGACGATGGCCCAGGTTTCGGTGATCGGTATGCTGGCGAGCGCGTTGAAGCGCCATTCCTTGTCCTCGCGCGTGACCAGGGGATCGATGGACGAATTCGGCGTGCGGTGGTCGGTCAGGATGCGCGCCGCGGAGAGCGCGACGATCCAACGCCCGGACGTGATGCCGAAGGGGGCGTCGAAAACCTGGGTGTAGCCCAGACGGACACCATACTCCCGGTTGGAGTTGAACCCTTTCTTGGCGTTTTCGTCGACGCCGAACCCTGTCACCCGGAGTTCGACGTCCGGGGTCACCTTGTAGGCCAGCTCCAGCCTTACCTGGTATTCGTCGGCGTTGCGGTCGGTGTTGTTGGGTTGGGAATTGGTATCGTTGTACCGCCGCAACCTGGCCTCGGCGGTCAGATCGGCCAACAGGTTGGGTTTGAACTGGTTGGTGAAATTAAGGCCGCCGCCATAGGTGTAGAAAAAAAGCGCGCGGTCGAGGCGAACGGCGTCGGCCAGCACATAGGGCCGCCACGTCGCGTTGGCAAGCGTCTCGGGCAGCAGCTTGGCGCGGTAGCCGGAGTTTATTTCGCCGAGGAGCAGATCGACCTGTGTTTGTTTGAACTGCCTGGAGGCAAAAAAATTGGCGTTGGTTTCAATATAGTCGCTGGCTTGATTCTGCAGGTCGTAGGCGTACTTCAACGAAACCAGGGCGAAAGCGTTGTAATCGGGCTGTTGGGTGAATTCCTCGTCCAGTTCGAAGTCCTGGCCAAGGGCGCGCACCGCTCTGCCGGTCGGCCCCGCATTGGCGTTGGTCTGGAAGCGCACGCCCGCATAGATCGAGCCGCTGAGGCGGTGTATCGCCGCTCGTTTTTCGATCTCCTCCAGGAACGCCGTGACCCGGTCGCGAACCTCCGGCGGCACGTCCTCGCCTTCGATCGCCCGGGTCAGGTAGGATTTCGCAATCGCATAGGACTCCAGGCGGAAATACAGGGAACCGAGCTCCAGCCGTACCCTGGGAAGTTTCGGATTGTAGATGAGCATGCGCTCGAGGGCGCTGATGGCGCCCTCCAGGTCGCCAACGGCGACCGCCAGCTCGGCGTAGCGGAACGTCTTGTCGAGATTGCCGGGGTCCTTGAAGACGGCCTGGAAGGCGGCTTCGTATTCCTTTTCGAGGGCGCTGCGTTCCTCGTCGCTAAAGCCTTGCCGCGGCTGGTACTGCGCGGCCACCGGCGCGGGGCCCAACGCCACGACCAGCGCGACACACAAGCTCGCCGCGACCCTTGCGACAATTTTGCCACAACTCAAGGCGCCATCCCCCTCCCCTGTGGGACGCGACGCATGCGACCAATTGCCAGACGAAAGACACCGTCCCAACCGTACCTTAACATCTTATAATTATTTAAGTCTAGTTTCCCTAAAAAGTCTCGATTTCCCGCGGAACGGCGGGGAAAACCAGCCTTTCGTTGCATTTTTGTCGCATCCGCGTCATGCGGCGGGACGCCCCGGCCTTTGCCGCACCTGTCGGCCGGGCGGACCCTCGGCGCCCGCCCGGCAGGTTCTCGCCGGCCGCGCCCACGGTTCTGGCGGGGCCGCTTGCACTGTCGGCATGATCGGGTAAGACTGGAACGGATACAAACTTTCGTCGCCACCTCTGGAGGAGCGCGTCTATGGCCGCGCGCGTGCGCAGGCCCATCGAAGTCCGCTTCAACCGGCGGAGTGCAGACAGAGCCGAAGAGTCTCGTGGCAGTCGGCACTGACGGCGGCCGATGTGGATGGAAACGGCGGAACCAGGGGGAGGCGGGGATGAAAGCTTCGGATTTATTCGTCGAGTGTCTGAAACGGGAAGGAGTAGAGCGGATTTTCGGCGTGCCCGGCGAGGAGAACGCCGACGTCATGATCTCGCTGATCGACAGCGGCATCGAGTTCATCCTTTGCCGGCACGAGCAGGCCGCCGCCTTCATGGCGGATGTGTACGGCCGGCTGACGGGCAAGGCCGGCGTCTGCCTGGCGACCCTGGGGCCGGGCGTCACCAACCTGGTGACCGGGCTGGCCGACGCCAACATGGACCGGGCGCCGGTCGTCGCCATCATCGGCCAGGCCGCGACCACGCGCCTGCACAAGGAAAGCCATCAGAACATGGACGCCATCGGCATGTGTCGGCCGATCAGCAAGTGGGCACAGACCATCTACGACCCGGCCAGCATCGCCGAGGTGGTTCGCAAGGCCTTCAAGATCGCCGAGACCGAGAAGCCCGGCGTCACCGTCATCGAGCTGCCGGAGGACGTGGCCAAGGGCGAGGTCGACGAGGAGCCGATGGCGCCGATCCGGCTCAGGCGCCCGGCCGCCGACCACAAGGCGGTCAAGCAGGCGGTGGACCTGATCCTCGAGGCCAAGAACCCGATCATTCTCTCCGGCAACGGCTGCGTGCGCAAACGCGCCGCCCATCAGCTGCGCCGGCTGGCGCACAAGACCGGGATCGGCGTCGTCAACACCTTCATGGGCAAGGGCGCCGTTCCCATGAGCGACGAGCACTGCCTCTATACCATGGGGCTCGGCAGCGGCGACTACAACAACCTGGCGTTCGATGATTCCGACCTGGTGATCGCCGTCGGCTACGACCTGGTCGAATACGCGCCGGCCGCCTGGAACCGCACGCCGGGCAAGAAGATCATCCATGTCGACTTCCTGCCGGCCGAGGTCGACAAGGATTTCCTGGTCACCGTCGAAATCGTCTCCGATCTGGCTGACGCGCTGTGGCAAATCAACGAAGGGCTGGACGAGAGAGCCGGCGACCGGCTGCCGCTCTTCGACATCAAGGGGCGCCGGAAACTCCGGGACGTGATGACCGAGGACTTCGCCGCCGAGAAGGACGACGAATCGTTTCCGGTCAAGCCGCAGAAGATCCTGTGGGACGTGCGCCAGGTGCTCGGCCCCAACGACATCCTGCTTTCCGACGTCGGCGCCCACAAGATGTGGATTTCGCGGTACTACCAGTGCGAAGAAGCCAACACCTGCCTGATCTCGAACGGGTTCTGCTCGATGGGTTTCGCGTTGCCCGGCGCGATCGGCGCCAAGTTCGCACGCGCCGACCGCCGGGTGCTGGCGATCAGCGGCGATGCCGGCTTCCTGATGAACGTCCAGGACCTGGAGACGGCTGCCCGCTATGGGCTCAATGTTGCGATAATGGTGTGGGTGGACGGCGAATACGGCCTCATCAAGTGGAAGCAGCAGAACGAGTTCGACGGCCGCCATTCGGACCTGAAATTCAACAACCCGGACTTCGAGTACCTGGCCCGGGCGTTCGGCATCTGGGGCCGGACCCTGACCGGTCCCAACCAGGTGGTGCCGGCGCTGGAGGAGGCCTTCTCGCAGAGCGGCCCGGCGCTGATCGCGGTTCCCGTCGACTATGGGGAGAACATGAAACTGACCGAACGCCTGGGCAACGTGTCGATTCCCATTTAGGCGGGCCGGTCCGACGGCGGAAATCGGTCCGGGGGAATGGTGGCCGGGATGGAGCCGACTGTCGGTCGTCGCGCCGCCGGGTAATACCAAGGGGCGCTTAACCGCCAGGCACCAGGGATCGCTCATAAACTTCTGGCCTTCTCGCGCAGCACGAACTTCTGGATCTTGCCCGTCGACGTCTTGGGCAAAGGGCCGAAGACCACGTGGTGCGGACATTTGAAGTGGACCATGTTGTCGCGGCACCATTCGATGATGGTTTCGGCGGACACCTCCGCGGCGCCGGGCTTCAAGGCGACGAAGGCGCACGGCGTCTCCCCCCACGTCTCGTCCGGCCTGGCGACGACCGCCGCCTCCATCACGTCCGGGTGCCGATGCAGCACCTCCTCTATCTCCAGGCTGGAAATGTTTTCCCCGCCCGAGATGATGATGTCCTTGGAACGGTCCTTGACCTCCATATAGCCGTCGGCGTGCATGACGGCCAAATCGCCGGAATGGAACCAGCCGCCGGCGAAGGCTTCGCCGGTGGTCCCGGGGTTCTTCAGGTACCCCTTCATCACCGTGTTGCCGCGCACCATCACCTCGCCGAGGGTCCGGCCATCGGCGGGCACCGGCTCAAGGGTCTCGGGGTTCGCCACCATGAGCTCGTACAGCGTCGGGTAGGGCACGCCCTGGCGGGCCAGCTTGGCCGCCTTGTCCTCGGGCGTCATGGCGTCCCATGGATCCTGCCAGGCGCAGAAGGTGGCCGGGCCGAAGGTTTCGGTGAGGCCGTAGAGGTGGGTGACGCGGAACCCCATGCGCTCCATGGCGGTGATGACGGCACTCGGCGGCGCGGCGCCGCCGGTGGCCACCTCCACCGTCTGGCCGAAGGGCACTTTCACCTCGTCGGGCGCGTGGATGAGCATATTGAGAACGATGGGCGCGCCGCACATGTGCGTGACCCCGTGCTCCGCGATCATCTGAAAAATCAGCGCCGGGGCCACCTTGCGCAGACAGACGTGGGTTCCGGCGACCGCGGTGACGGCCCAGGTATGGGTCCAGCCGTTGCAGTGAAACATGGGCAGGGTCCAAAGGTAGACCGACTTGCGGGTCAGCCCGAACACCATGGCGTTGCCGAAGGCGTTGAGAAAGGCGCCCCGGTGGTGATAGACCACGCCTTTCGGGTTGCCCGTGGTGCCCGACGTGTAATTGAGCGCCAGGGCCTGCCACTCGTCGGCCGGGTACGACCAACGGGCCTCGGGATCGCCGTCGGCGAGGAAGGCTTCGTAGTCCATCTCGCCCAACAGCTCGCCGTCCTCGGCCAGGGGATCGTCGATGTCGATGACGACGATGGCGCGGCCGATCTTCGCCAGGGCCTCCTTGACGGCGGGCGACAGCTCGCGATCGGTGATCAGGACCTTGGCTTCGCCGTGGTTGAGGATGAAGGCGATGGCTTCGCCGTCCAGCCGGTAATTCAGGGCGTTCAGCACGGCGCCGGCCATGGGCACGCCATAGTGCGCTTCCAGCATGGCCGGCACGTTGGGCGCCATCAGCGCCACCGTGTCGCCGGGCCCCACGCCGCGTTTGTCGAGCGCGCTCGCCAGGCGGCGGCAGCGCTCGTAGAACGCGCCGTAGGTGTAGCGCTCCCGGCCGTGGATGACGGCCGTCTTGTCGGGATAGACCGAAGCCGCCCGGGTCAGGTAACTGAGCGGTGTCAGGGGCTGGTGGTTGGCCGGATTGCGGCCCAGGTCCCGTTCGTAGATGTTGGATTCCCGCTGCGGCTTGATCACGGCGCTGCCTCCCCCTCCCGCGTCAAACGTGACGATTCCGCCGATTTTATCCCGCCCGGGTCGGTATGTATCGAAAAGTATCCTCGTCCGCACCGCCGCGATCTTGCCGGGATTTGGACGGATTTCCGGATCTGGTGGAGCAGCCGCTGGTCAAGGGGTGCCAATCGAAGCAACCAAAGAGGCGATGAAACGCGCCCTTGGTATTAATACCAAGGGGCGCTGATCATGACCCATAGAGACGGCTTACCAAGGCTTTCGGCTAGGAGCGTGCGCTGTGGCGATGCGGGGCATCGCGAAGCGTGCGCGACGCCGTCCGAAAGCCTTGGTAAGCCGCCGTTCCGGTCGCGTATGCGGCCCGTCGGAGGGCGTCGAAAAGTTTCGACGATGCGCCGCATCGCCTGAAACTTTCCTCCTGCCCGACGAGCCGCCTACGCGATCTCCATGAGTCATGATCAGCGACCCTTGGTATAACGCCCGCATAGACCCCGGTAAGCAGTGCGGCACCGGTTTGGCCGGTTCCGCGAAACGCCGCCCTCAGGCGACCGCCAAGCGGACGCGACCCGCGAAGCCGGGTACTCCCCTCCGTAATTTCCACCGAAATCTATCCTTTCGGATAGGTGTCCTATGCCAGTGGATAATTTTCCTGCCCTGCCGAACGGCGTGACAATACGAAAATTTGCGGACACCCGCCGGGTGATCCGTATTTCGGAAGTCCGTCGTTCGGAGAGGATGATCCCCTATGACCGCGCCCTTCTATGGTTTGTCCGTCGCGCCCGAGGAAAGCCTGTCCCATTACCTTAAGGAAATCCGCAAATTCCCCATGCTGCACGCCGACGAGGAGTTGAAACTCGCCCGGCGCTGGACCAAGCACGAAGACACCAAGGCGGCCCACAAGCTGGTGACCAGCCACCTGCGCCTGGTGGCCAAGATCGCCATGGGCTACCGGGGATACGGTCTGCCCTTGGGGGAGCTCATTTCGGAAGGCAACGTGGGCCTGATGCAGGCGGTCAAGCGGTTCGATCCCGAACGCGGGTTCCGCTTTTCCACCTATGCCATGTGGTGGATCCGCGCCGCCATCCAGGAATATATCCTGCACTCGTGGTCCCTGGTGAAGATGGGGACGACGGCGGCGCAGAAGAAGTTGTTTTTCAACCTGCGCAAGATGAAGAACCGAATCCAGATCATCGAGGACGGCGAACTGGCTCCCGAGCACGTGACCAAGTTCGCCAAGCACCTGAAGGTGTCGGAAGAAGAGGTGATCAGCATGAACCGCCGCCTGTTGAAACCCGATCACTCCCTCAACACCCCCGTGTACGATGACGGCGAACGGGAATGGCTGGAGGAGCTGGTGGACGAATGCGACGACCACGAAACCGTGCTCGCCGAGCGTCAGGAGCTTGGCGACCGGCGCCGGCTTCTGGCGCGGGCGCTGAAAACCCTGAACGCCCGCGAGCGCGATATCCTCACCGAGCGCCGCCTCAAGGAAAAACGCACCACCCTGGAAGGCTTGAGCCGGACGCACAGCATCTCCCGCGAACGGGTGCGCCAGATCGAGATGCGCGCCTTCGACAAGGTTCAGAAGTCCGTGCGCAACGCCGCCCTCCAGCAACGGCTGCCCGCCTGAGCCCACCGGCCGGCCCCATACCCTGCCCTGGACCCAGCCGACCTAGTGGCCTGTATCAGCTAAATTGTACCCATACGACGGCGTTGCGAGGTTTCCGGCTAGTAGCCTGTACCTCTTAAATTACAGGGTATAGAGATTTCAGCTTAATCCGAGCGTTGTCCGTAGTGAACTGCCAGTCTGCTTTGGTGTTGTTTTTATTCCGGTCGGATTGCCAAGCGTTGATTTCAGCGGCGAGTGTTTGCCTGTCGGGGATGCGGCGGTCGAGGCACTGGCTGGCGAGGATGGCCAGTTCGGATTCCGCCATGTTGAGCCAACTGCCGTGTTTGGGCGTATAGTGCCATT